>JAKSBI010000531.1 GCA_022361215.1 Hyphomicrobiales bacterium
AGAGCCAGCAGCACGAGCACAATTGACGGAAACGCAGGAATCCAAGGCGCGCTGATGAGATAGTCGCGTCCGAACGCGACCATCGTGCCAAGGCTGGTGTGCGGCGGCTGAACCCCCAGGCCAAGGAAGGACAAGGTCGCCTCGAGGATGATGATCTCGGGGAGCGTAATGGTTGCGGTCACCAGAAGCGCCGATGCGATGTTCGGCAGCAGGTGAACGCGATAGAGGCGAAGCGGAGGCACGCCGACCTGTCTTGCGGCCGCCACGTAGCCCTCTGCGTTCGCTTCCAGCGCGACCGCTCGTGTGATGCGGGCCGTGCGCTCCCATCCGTGGAGTCCCAAAAGCGTTACGAAGGCTACCATCCCGCCATCCAGGAAAGCGAGGAAGGCGAGCGCTATGATCATGAAGGGAAGCGCGGCCTGCAGATCGACGGCCGCCATGACCGCGTGGTCGACAGCGCCTCTGAAGTGAACCGCCAACAATCCAAGCAACAGGCCGATGCTCGTGGAGATGATGGTGGCGGCAAACGAGATTTTCACCGAGGTGCTTATGGAGGCGACGAGGCGTGCGAGTATGTCTCTGCCGAGTTCGTCTGTGCCCAAGATATGGAGTTCTGAAGATAGCGCGAAGGGTGGAATGAGCCGGCTGCTCAGGTCGATCGTCTGATAATCGTCCTTGAAGAGCAGGGGACCGAAAAAGGCCGTTGCGAAAACGACGGCAACGAATGCCGAAGCAAGAATGAGCGCTACTGAGTGCGGGGTCCGAATAGACAACGGCTCTTCTCCCTAGAGCATGTCTCCCGAAAGGGGATACCGGTTTCGGGACAAAAGACAGGCTTCACCAAAGAGCTAGAGCAATGGCGCGAACAGAATGATCGCGACATGCTCTAGCCTCGTGCGAGATGACCAACGCGCGGATCAACCGCGCTATAGAGCAGATCCACAATCGCGTTCGCGACGACCATGGTGGCTCCGACCAACATCAGGATTGCCTGGACGACGGCGACATCGCGCGCCTCCACGGACATGACGAGCAACCGCCCGACACCAGGCCACGCGAACACGGTCTCGGTCACGATTGCCCCGCCGATCAGGCCGCCCAAGAGAAATCCGGCGATTGTCAGGAGAGGGATGAGCGCATTCGGCAGAATGTGGCGAAGAATCAGGGCCCGGGGTCTTTGCCCCCGCGCCAGAGCAGCCAGGACATGCGGTTTTCCGAGCACCTCGATGACAGAGGCTTGGGTGTACCTTGCAACGACGGCCGAGCCGGCCACGGCCAAGGTCAGGATTGGAAGAACATGATGTAGAGCGCTGCCATTTCCCCCGATGGGAAGCAGTTTCATGCCGACCGAGAAAAAATAGATCAGCGTCAGAGCGAGAACGAAGCTCGGCACTGAAATTCCGACGACAGACGGGAACATGACGATTTTGCCGGTTAGTTTCTCCTTGCGTATGGCGCCGAGAACGCCAAGAGGAATTCCGATAATGAATTTGAGAAGGAAAGCGGGGATCGCGAGCAGCAGGGTCGCCGGTATTCGCTGGGCCAAAACCTCGGTCACGGGCCGTCCATCACGCATGGACAGCCCGAAATTGCCGGTGAAGAGGTTCTGCAGATAGTTCAAATATTGCCACCACAAGGGTTCATCCAGCCCCCAACGCTGGCGAAACGCCTCCAGCGCATCCGCCGTCGCTTCTTCTGTGAGGATCTCGAGGGCAGGGTCGCCCGAGAGCCGAAGAACAAAAAATGTGACGGTTGCGATAAGGAATACCGTAAGGCTTCCCCGAAGGAGCCTGGGAATAACATATCCGACCATCTGATATTCCCCTGGTTACTGTGCTGCCACGAACCGCATCCGCTGCTTCTTGGCGGCAATTGGGATCGACGATTGTTCGGCCCGATGACAAGCCACCCAATGATCCTCGAGGTCGTGGAGGCGCCGAAGACTGGGAGCGGATATCCGGCACTCCGCTTGCGCCAGGCTGCACCGGTCCTGAAACGGGCAACCGGACGGTCGGTCAATCGCGCTCGGCGGCTCGCCCTTGAGCACAGGTCTGTACCCCTCGCGACCGAGACGCCTGTCTGGTATGGCGGCAACGAGCGCCTTCGTATACGGGTGCGTTGCCCGGGTCATAACCGCATCGGTCGTCCCCAACTCGACAATCGTCCCTAAGTACATCACGGCCACTCGATGACTGATACGACTGACCACATTCAAGTCATGGCTGATAAACAGGTAGGATATATTGCGTTCTCTCTGGAGCCGCTTCAGCAGCTCCAAAACTTTTCCGCGAATTGAGGCGTCAAGTGCCGATACGGCTTCATCGCAGATGATGACTTGCGGATTGATGATCGCCGCCCGTGCGATCGCGACACGCTGCCTTTGCCCGCCGGACAATTGTTGCGGATAGCGTTGGAGCAGCTCCGGGCCAAGACCGACAGCCTCGGCCATCGCGACGACCTGCTCGAGGAGCGCCCCGCGACCGCTTGCACCTTTGTGTATCAGCAAAGGCTCCAATATCTGATCGCCGACGGGGATTTTTGGATTTAGTGCACCGAGCGGGTTTTGGTGAATCAACTGAAGGTCGCGACGTTGCAATCGCCAAGCCTTGCTCTGCTCGAACACAATCTCCCTGTCGTGCAGCAGAACCTGCCCCGTATCGGGCTTGTCGATCCCAAGCGCAACTCTGCCAAGTGTCGATTTGCCGCTGCCAGATTCGCCAATCAGACCGACTGTTTCACCTTCCCGAATGGTCAGCGTGACATCGGAGACTGCGACAACCGGCTTGTCCGAGCCCTTGCTGCCCCATGTCAGCATGCGTTTCGAGGCGTTGTACGATCGCGTAATGTTCTTGAGCGTGAGGACCACAGGCGGAGCGGAATGGCGGCCCCTCTCGGCGCGCGCGGCAGATCTGGAGCCGGCGGCGTCATAAGATGCAACCAACTGCCTGGTATAGGGGTGTCCTGGCGCAGCAAAAATGTGGCGTGAACTCGACCACTCGACGATTGAGCCTTGCTGCATAACCGCAATGCGATCACAGAAGCCGGCCACGACATCGAGGTCGTGCGAGATCAAGACGACGGCCATATTCAGGTCGCGCCGGAGGGTTGCAAGGAGGTCGAGAACCTGAGCCTGCACGGTCACGTCAAGTGCCGTGGTAGGTTCGTCGGCAACAAGGACATTCGGGCGCGCCGCCAGGGCGATCGCTATCGAGACCCGTTGGCACATTCCTCCCGAGAACTCGAATGGAAAAGCGTTCAGGCGCTTGGCTGCATCGGGAATGCCGACCCGCTCCAGGAGCTCTAGCGCTTCTGCACGCGCGGCGACGCCGTTGATGCCCCGATGGAGGGCGAGCGTCTCGCATATCTGATCGCCGATTCTTCTGATCGGGTTCAGCGAATTGACGGGATCTTGAAAAATCATCCCGACGTGCCGGCCGCGAAGCGCGCCTATGTCGTTGGGCCCACCCTTCCTGAACTCCCGGCCATTGAAGAGCACGTCGCCCTCGATCCGGGCCTTTGGGCCAAGCAACCGCAGGGCTGCAAGCCAGGTCAGGCTCTTGCCGGATCCGGACTCGCCGACAATGCCAAGCGCTTCTCCCTCTGAGATGGTGAGGTCGATCCCGTGCAGCGTGCGGTTCCAACGCTCGCCGGCCCGCCAGTTCGTTGCTTCGAAATCGACAGTCAATCCCTTGATCTCGAGTAAATTCGAACGCCCCGAATGCGGGGCGTTCGAAAAGGATCTCGGGTCCTGCAGGTTCAAAGCACGACGCCGGGTCTGAAATCCATCTGTGCCGTGGGATACGGCTTCCAACGCAGGTCTTTCTTCGCCGCGTAGAACCTTCCAAAGGAATGCAGCACGAAGCCGGGCGGGTCTTGCATGTCATAGATATCGAGCATCTTCTGGAAGGCCGCTTTTCGGGCTTGCACATCCTCACTGTATTGCAGCGTTTCGCCGAGCTTATTGAATTCGGCGTTCGTCCACAGATCTCGCTTCTTTTGAAGCGCGCTTCCAGCGCCATACCGGCGCCACAGCGACGCAACCGGGTCTGGAAACAGGATGCCGTCGGCGCTATTCGAGATGCCCCTTCCCGGCTTCTTATAGATCTGTGACCAGTTTTCTTTGATTTCCAGCTGAACGTTGACCCCGATGGCTTTCCACATTGCCACAAGGACCTGATTGGTCGGCATCTCACTTGTGTAGTAGGTGCCAATCGATCGAAAGGGTATAGCCTCGCCCTTGTAAGACGACTGGCTCAGATAGTGCTTGGCTTTCTCGATGTCGAAAGCGACAGGTGCTCGCTGAGGGTCGAAGAGCTCGCCATAGATCGGAAGCTGGTGGCTGCCCGGAACAGAGAGACGCCCCTCCCATAGCGAGTCGACGATTTTCTGCCTGTCTACGCTGAGAGACAGCGCCCTTCGCAGATTGACGTCTTTAAGCTGCGGATTGTTGAGCGCGTCAAAAAATACGACCCGGAAGGCCGCATTGTCCCCACCGACAATCTCCAGGCCGGGATTTCCCCGCACGGTTGCGAATTGATCCGGCGGAATGTCGACGGCAATGTCGTAGTCCCCGGACAGCATTCCGGCGACACGCGTGCCCAGCTCCGGCACAAGCTGGAACCGGATGCCCTTCAGAGGCGGCAGGCCTCCCCAATAGTCATCGTGCGACTCGACTTCTATGAACGACCCGGCCTCAAAGCGGGCGAGCTTGTAAGGACCGGTTCCCACCGGGTTCCTTGCCCAGTCTTCAAAGGATGAGTGGCTGCGGAACGCCTTTGCACTCACGATTTGACTGCCCCAGCTTGCGAACCGCTTCAGGAAGTTGGGATCGGGTATCGATGTGTGGAGCCGGACGGTCGACTCGTCGATTTTCTCAACGGCCGAAAGGGAGGGGAAGATAGCCCGCTTGACTTGATATCCGGGGGCTCCTTTCTCAAGCAATCGGTCGGGGCCCAGCGAGAAAACGACGTCGTCGGCCGTCATTGTCGAGCCGTCGTGGAACTTAACGCCTTTGCGAATCTTCATCTCATAGGTCGTTGACGACACTTGAGTGAAGGATGCCGCCAAGGCATTCTTGATTTGCCAGCCGTCGAGATAGTCGATCCTGACAGGCAGATCGAAGAGGTTCACCAGGACGCGATAGACTCTGGATGCCGTCCGCACCGCTGGATCCAGCTGATCGGGAAGAGCGGGCACCGCGACGACGATCTTGCGGCGCTCACTCGCCATCGCCGGCCTTCCGAACCCAATTCCAGCCATAGCGGCGGCTGCCCCAAGCTGAAGAATATCGCGACGGTTGATCTCAGGAACGGATGTTTCCGCCACTTGGCTTTCTCGACAGTTTTCACGAGTGTTGCTCATTCCCAGTGCCTCACTTTGCTCACGACGATTACGCAGGATGCTATGGTTTATCGGTGCCAGAAATCGAAGCGACGTCGGTATCGACGTGGACGCAGATCGCCGGCATCGCCGTCGATGCCCTTGTTTGCCGACAAAGGCGTCGACATCGACTGGATCCGTGCCACTTCGAACAGGCGTGGCGTCCTCGCTGTCATTCCCCCTACGGCCCACGGGTCGGCCGATATCATGTGATTTCGCGATCTATAGCCGGTGCCATCCGATCGAGAACGTCTTCTGCAAGCTCACAGCGTTCAGGCGTATCGCCACACGCTGCGATCTGACCGCTGCCAGCTTTGCTGGCAGCGGTCAGATCGCAAGCTCAATACCCAAGCTGAAATGAATGTCCGCAGCCCCCCAGACTTGATGACGCGTTGAACGCTTTTCAGGACATGGCGCCGTGCCTACCGAGCGGAAGCTTCAAGTTCGTGACAATCATCGGATAATACGATCATATAGAGCGCTTTGTTGATCGGTTGACCCAAATGCAGCCCGCAGGACTGGCCCCATGCCAGACAAACAACCGGACGTCCCCCTGAACGCCATTCGAGCTGTCGTCACGATTGCGCGCGAAGGAAGCCTTACTGAAGCGGCGAAGGTCCTGAACACCACTCAGAGCTCAGTGAGCCGTTATCTTGCGGTCTTGGAGGATTATCTTGGGGCGACGCTCATGGAGCGGCGCGGACGCAGAAACGAGCTGACCGAGTTCGGGAGGCTCTTTGTCAATACGGTTGCCGAGCCGCTGGACACGATCTGCTATACCGCCCAGAGAATGCGCCGAGGTCCATCGAGCCATACAAACAGGCTCGTCGTTCGCACGTCGCTCACGACCTTCGCCTACACGTTGTTGGTCCCGAACCTGCAGGCCTTCTCCGCTGAGCTGGGCGGCGTCGTCGTGGACGTCGTGAGCTCACTCTCGCTGCCGACATCTTCGGACGGCTTCGACGTCCTGTTGACACGCGATCTGTCAATTGCCGGGCCGGCCGAACATTGGGAGCTTCACAAGGAGCACCTCGTGTGCGTAGGGGCCGCTCATTACGTTTCGGGGAAGGAAATCTCGGCAATCCGGTCGATGCCGGTCCTCTCGATTACCTCACGGCCCGACATCCTGCCGACCTGGCTCAAAGGGATGGGCCTCAAGCACAAGGACATCAACTCCGGGGCACGATACGACCACCATTATCTGGCGCTTCCGGCTGTGACGACAGGAAAGTGCCTTTTGGTTGCGCCGGAAATTGTCGTGAGCGGCCTTGTTAAGGACGGCCTCCTCAAGGTCGTTCCAGGGACGCGGGTTGCAAGTGGCATGCAGTATCGTGCCTACGCCATCCACCGCGGCGGCAATTCCGAACTCGCACGGGCGTTTTGCCGTTGGATGATGCGGCTCTGCCAGGGCGCGATGCTACAGACGGCATGATATCGAATTTTTCGATAGTTTATTCCTGCAACGTGCGGCGGAACAGCTTGGCCATGCCCATTGAGAAGGTCGCTTCTCGATTAGGAATCTCTTTGATTTTCAGTCTTTTCGAGATCCCCTCCCGACAAATCGTTTTTGAAACAGCTGGCAGCCGCCTTGCCCGTTCGGGCAGCGAGGGCATCCGCCGCATCGTGAGAAACAGCCCCGGCCGATTGCGGCCAGCAATGCCGAGCCGCAGATAGCGAAGACCGTTGCGACGGGCGCCATCATCCGCCTCGGCTATGCGCGTGGGCCACTTGATTGTCAGGCTCGAAATCTCGGCATCAAGGTCTTCATTTCGGGAAGTGGCGCTGACACCTGCGCCTGGACGCATCGGCATGGAGCGCATTCTCATCGTCGGTGGCGGGATCGTCGGATCCTGCATCGCCTACCATCTGGCGCGCGCCGGAGCGGCCGCTGCGGTCACGGTGGTGGAGCCCGATCCGACTTACGAGTTTGCCGCCACGCCCCACGCCGTGGGCGCCATCCGGATGCAGCATGCCCTGCGGGAAGACGTCGAAATGTCGCTCTACGGTGCGCAGGTCTATTCCGCCTTCGCCGAGCACGTGCAGGGCGGGAAGGTCGCGTTCGACCCGCAGTTCCGGCGCTGCGGCTACCGCTACCAGGTGAACGGCGCCGAAGGCATCGCCGCGCTCGAGGCGGATGCCCGGATGCAGCGCGAGGCCGGCCTCGAGGTGCAGGTCTTAGGCGCCGACGAACTGCGCCGACGAACTGCGCCGACGATATCCGTCCTTCCGGTTTGCCGGGGTGGACTGCGGTGCACTGTCGCTCGCGGACGGGGAAATCGATGGCAAGCTCACGGGCGAACCAGGAACGTCCGGCCGAGGCCCCTGTAGAGGGTGATGGCGATGATCGCCATCATGATCACGCCGATCGGC
>JAKSBI010000827.1 GCA_022361215.1 Hyphomicrobiales bacterium
GATCGCGCAGGCGAGCACCCGCGCGGTCAAGACCATCCAACCCGTCGAGCCCGACAAGGCGGAGAAAGCCAAGACGCCGGCCGAGGACGCCGGCGAGCGGCAGATCGTGGCCGAGGAGAAGAAACCCGCAGCCGCGCCCGTCGAGAAGGCCGAGCCTAAGCCTGAGGCGAAGCAGGAGCCCGAGGCTGTACCCTTAGAGACGGCCGAGCCGAAGGCGGAGCCTAAGGCCGAGCCCGCTGCTCAAGCCGAGCAGAAGGCGGACACCGCCGCCGAGGTCAAGCAGGAGATCTCGGAGGAGAAGGCGGAGCCGCAGAAGGCCGACGCGCCCGAGAAGCTCGACCTGCCGAAGGAGAAGGTGGTCGATCTCGAGGAGCCCACCGACGAGATCGAGAAGGCGGCCTACAAGGTGCTCGAGAAGCACTGCGCGCGCTGTCACCAGGACGGCAAGCTGAACCGTCTGAAGCCGTCGAAGAACTTCGGCAACATTCTGAAGCTGAAGGAGATCGCCCGCGATCCCAATCTGATTCAGCCGGGCAATCCGGACGCCTCTGCGGTCTATGTTCAGATCGCGAAGCAGGAGATGCCCTACGACGTCTTCCAGGAGTTCTCGGGCGGCCCGGAGCCGACGGAGGACGAGCTGAAGGCGTTGCGCATCTGGATCGAATCGCTGGGCGCGGCCGTGACCGCCTCGTGCAAGGACCGCAAGTTCATCACCAATGCGGGCATCCTCGAGACGATCGCCGCGGACCTCGAGAACGAGCGCAGCGTGCTCCACAAGGGCATGCGCTACGTGACGCTGTCGCACCTCTACAACGCCTGCGCCAGCGACGAGGAGATGGAGGTCTACCGGCAGGCCGTCGTGAAGCTGCTCAACAGCCTGAGCCAGAACCCGAACGTGCTCAAGCTGCAGACCATCGATCCGGCCGGCACCATCATCAAGTTCCACCTCGACGACCTGAAGTGGACCGAGAAGGACTGGAGCAAGGTGATCGCGGCCTATCCCTATGCGATCAAGCCGGACCACGAGCTTTACGAGAAGGTGAAGACCGATACGGCGACGCCGCTCTCGTGGGTGCGGGGCGACTGGCTGGCCTTCGCCGCCTCGCGGCCGGCGCTCTATCACGATCTGCTGAAGCTGCCGAAGACCCTTCAGGAGCTGGAGAAGCAGCTCGGCATCGACATCCAGGAGAACGTCGATAACGAGCAGGTCGCGCGGGCCGGCTTCCAGAACTCGCTGGTCAGCCGCAACAACCGCCTGATCGAGCGTCACACGACCGAGAACGGCGTGTTCTGGACGTCCTACGACTTTGCCGGCAACAAGAACAGGCAGAGCCTGCTCGAGCACCCGCTCGGGCCGACGGGCAAGAACGCCTTCGAGGCCGATGGCGGCGAGTCCATCTTCACCCTGCCGAATGGCTTCAGCGGCTACTACCTGAACGACGCCAAGGGCAAGCAGTTGAACACCGGCCCGACGGAGATCGTGCAGGACACCAGCCAGCGTGACCTGAAGGTGACCAACGGCATCTCGTGCATGGGCTGCCACAACCAGGGCTACCGCAAGGCCACCGACGACGTGCGTAAGCATGTGCTGGCGGACAAGACCTTCGACAAGGACATCCGCGAGAAGGTCGAGGCGCTCTATCCCACGGTCGAGGAGATGAACAAGCTCATCGAGCAGGATTCGAGCGGCTTTCGGGCGGCGATGCGCAAGGCGGGCCTCGATCCTGATCTCGACCTGAACGGCGTCGAGATGATCAACGCCCTGTCGCAGCGCTTCGAGGGCGACGTCAACCTGCGCACGGCCGCGGCCGAGTACGGTGTGGAGGAGAAGGCGTTCGCCCAGAACCTCGGTGCGGCCGGCGGAACCTTCCACCGCATGAAGCGCCGGCTGGAGCAGGGCGTCGTGCCCCGCGACACCTTCGAGGCCGGGTTCCCGACGACGATCGCCAAGGTCTCCGACGACGAGTTCCTCGATCTGAAGACCCTGAAGACCAAGGCCACCAAGAAGGTCGTCAAGGTCGGGGGCAAGACCAAGGAGGAGAAGCACGACTTCGATCTCTCCCTGGTCTCCGACAAGTCGACCTACAACCAAGGCGATCTGGCGGTGTTCTCGGTGAAGTCGGCGGAGAGCTGCCACCTGACCCTGATCAATGTGGACAGCAAGGGGAACGGCACGGTCATCTTCCCGAACAAGTTCCAGAAGAACAACTTCATCAAGGGCGGCAAGGAGCTCGAGTTCCCGAGCAAGAAGGCCGGGTTCCAGTTCCGCCTGAAGGACATCGGGACCGAGACCGTGATCGCCGTCTGCAACGACACCGGCAAGACCGTCGACGGCATCAAGCACGACTACAAGACGCGGAGCTTCACGCCGCTCGGCAACTACAGGAACTACCTGACGCGTCAGATCGTCATCGAAGGCAAGAAGAAGGTCGCCAAGGGCAAGAAGGCCAAGCTTGCCAAGAAGACCAAGAAATCGACGAAGAAGGTGACGAAGAAGAAGTCGACGATCCTGGCCCGCACCGCCATCAAGTTCGTGGTCAAGTGATGGCGGACCGCATGAAACAGGGAGGGGCGGCTTCGGCCGCCCTTTCCGTCGGCCTCCTGCTCGCCGGGCTGCCGGTGTCGCAGGCCTGGGCCGACTGCGGGAAGGTGGACAAGGAACTCAGGGCGGCCGTTTCCGAACGGGCCGTCGACCGCTTCCCGGACCTGCACAAGCGTCTGTTGTCGGAGCCCACCTGCGACGGCGCCTATCGCGGCCGGGTCGGCCGCGTGCTGGCGCTGGCCACCCTCAAGCAGCTCCAGGAGGAGGCGGGCTCGCCCAAGGGGCCCTTTCCCCTCGAGCAGCTCAAGCTGGCGGCCACCTTCGGCAAGCCCTGGCAGGTCATGAACGCCCTCGGCGACGCGCTTTACGCCAATGAGGACTGGGCCGCCGCGGTGAAGGCCTACGAGGTGGCCATCGACGATATCCGCGACACCGGCGCCACCCCGAAGGCGCCGCCGCAGACCGTGGAGATGCGGCTCGCCAGGCGCACCTTCCAGGCCCGCGCGCTGGCGCCCGGCCATGTGGTGACCCGGCGCTTCCGCGGCCGGCCGAGCGGTCTCTCCGATCCCCAGTTCCGCACCTACAAGGCCGAGAGCGTCCCGGTCCCGATCCGCTTCGCCTCGGGCGAGACCGCGCTGACCCGCGCCAGCCAGCAGGCGGCGCACGATATGCTCGCCTTCCTCACGGACCGCGGCGCCAAGACCGTGCGCCTCATCGGCCACACGGACCCGAGCGGCTCCGAGACCGAGCAGGCCGAGATCTCCGAGGCCCGCGCGGCCGCGGTCAAGGCTTACCTGGTCGCCCAGGGCTTCACGGGCCGCATCGAGATCGTGGGCAAGGGCGCCAGCCAGCGCTACCAGCCGGACGACGGCTTCGACCACAGCCCCGAGCAGCGCAACGCCTTCGACCGCAGGGTCGAATACCAGGTCGTCGAGTAGGGCCTTTCGGTCCCGCGCGTCCCGCGTTTCCCCGTCGCGCCGCCGCCCTGCGGTCTTCCCTGTCGATAATTAACGCATCTCCCGGATTTGTGGTTTCGGCGCTTTGCCGGATTGGACTATCATCCGTCCAAGGGCACTGTCAGAGCCGGAGATCGGGCGTCTGAATCTTCGGCTGATCCGCTTCGACTCCTGTCTGGACTCGAAGTTTCGCGTAGGGAGGCCAGAATGATCGATGGCTTGGGGTGCCGTATGGCGCCGCCAATTGCTCTTTTGTTTCTTTCTCTCTTTTGCTTGATTTTCCCGATGCTCGGTGCGGCGCCGGCATCCGCAGAAACTGGGTCCTCCGGTGCGGCGCCGGTTCGCTTGGCCCAGGTGTTCTTTCCCGAGTTCGAACCCTATTGGCGCAGGGCCAGGCCCGAAAGACGCGCGCGGAAATGCCCGTGGCCCTGGACCTATTCGCGCCAGCGCGAGCGTTGCGTGTGCGCGCGTGCCGGATACACCCGCAAGGGCCGGCGCTGTGTCAAGCTCGCCGCGAGCTGCCAGAAGAACGCGCTCTGGTCGAAGGCGGAGAAGCGCTGCGTCTGCAAGGAGGGCTTCATCGCCAAGGGCAAGAAATGCCTCGATCCGGCCCTGGCCGTGGCGGCCGTGATGCCCGAAGGCGCGTCGCGCTGCATGTGGCCCCGCCGCGCCGCGCCCGACGGCGCCGGCTGCATCTGCAGCGCGGGCTACAAGGAGAAAAACGGCCAGTGCGTCAGAGACCCGTCGCAGGCCCTGGCCGCGGCGGAGCCGGTAAAGCCCGCGGACGCGGCGCGCGAGACCTATGCGGACCAGGTTGCCCGCGCCCAGGCCTGCCTGAAGCAGCAGGGCTTCCTGCGCGGCCCCGTGCAGAAGCGCATGACGCCGGAAGCCTGGACCGCGTTCTGGTACTTCAAGCGCGAGCACAAGATCGGCGCGACGCCGGACGGCATCAAAAACCCGAAGGTGCAGAAGGTGCTGAACACGGTTTGCGGGCCGGCCGAGACCAAGGTGGCGGCCCTGACTGAAGGGCAGGGGACGCCAGCGCCGGCCAGCGACGGCGCCGCCGCGACGCCGCCTGCCGAGACCGCGGTCAAGCCGGTCTATGCCAAGCCCGAGGCGGGCTGCCTGCCGAAGGAGCTGCACGCGCTCGTGGTCGCGACCTACGGGGCGCGGCCCGGGCTGAAGCAGTGCAGCCAGACCTGTGTCGCCAAGCCGAAGACGCTCAGCGACCGCGTCCTCGCCGAATACGAGAAGAAACGAGGTATCACCTGGTGCTCGTCCTGCATCGAGGTGCATTCGTCGATGCCGCTGGACGATATCCTGCGCATCGAGCGCGGCGCCAATGTGCAGATCTGCACGCGGCCGCCGTCGCAGCTGCCGCGCTGGGTGCGCCCCGCCCGTCAGTCGCGCCGGGCCTACACCAGGGTGCGCGAGATCTATCGGGCGCTGCCGCCGGCCGAGGACCGCTCCGGCGACATCGCGGTGATCATCGGCAACCGGCGCTATCGCGGCAACCTTCCGGTCAACGCGGCCGCCTACCACAATGCCGGTGCCATGTATGCGCTGTTGACCGAGCATCTGGGCTATCGCATCGAGAACATCATCGATCTGAGAGACGCGACGCTGAAGGACCTGCGGCGCATCTTCGGCACGGCGGAGAGCCACGAGGGCCAGCTCTGGCAAAGGCTGCGCAAGCGCCCCGAGGCCAGCGTGCTGATCTATTTCGCCGGCCATGCCAGGGCGAGCGCGGACCAGAAGGACAGCTACCTGCTGCCCGTCGATGCGGTGAAGCACCGCGAGATCCGCACCGCCTATCCGGTCTCCCAGCTCTATGCCAATCTGCGCAAGCTCGGCGCCAAGTCCATGCTGCTGCTGCTCGAGGCGGGCTTCGGGCGCGACCACGGCGATTTCGTCTTCCCGCCGAACATCCCGGAGATGTGGGTGCGCAGCCTGCCGGTCGAGCCCGTGCCGGGCCTGACGGTCATGACCGCCGCCGACCGGGACCAGAAGACGCTCGACGACCCGCTCTACGGCATCGGCCTGTTCACGCGCTACCTGATCGAGGGGCTCGCCGGGCGCGCCGATCTCGCGCCCATCGGCAACGCCGACCGCAAGATCGAGGCCGTGGAGCTCTACGCCTACACGGCGCACATGGTCGGCCTCGCGGCACGCAAGTCCTTCGGCCTGGTGCAGCGGCCGCTGCTCTCCCACCAGGGCAACACGGTGGTCAGCCGCGTCGAGGCGCAGGTGCGGTAGAGCGCTCTATGGTTTGACGGGGCCCGCCGGCACGGCCTCACGAGGGCGTTCAGTCGTAGGCCTGGGTGGATCAGACCGCCTCGGCGCCGTAGTAGATCATGACCACATGCGTGGCCTCGGCGAAGAACAGCCAGCGCTCGATCACGGCGCCGGCGCCGGCCGAGGCCGTGGCCACCAGCGCCCAGAGCAGGGCCGGGCCGGCCTCCGCCAGGATCGCGCCCATGGCGGCCATGGGCAGCAGAAAGCCAAGCAGCAGCGCTATGCGGCGCAGGCGCCGGGCGTGCTTGCGCGCCACCTGATAGCCCATCTCGCGCATCACGTAGTTGGGCTGCGTATGGGGCGGCTCCAGCGGCCGGACCTTGCCGAAGCGGCCGAGGCCCGTGGCGCTCTCGGCCGTGTATTTGGGCCGCTGGCGGTCGGCGCTCGCCCAGTAGGCGATCTTGGCGGCGCCCGCGAGGCCGAGCCCGGCCAGTGCCGTCCAGGCCGCCCACGGCGCGCCGAGCCCGAAGATCTGCATCAGCAGGGTCAGGAAGACCGCGCCGGTGGCGAAGGCCAGCAGCAGGTAGATCGGCGTCACCAGCGGATGATACCACTGCGGGATGGTGCGCAGCGAGCCGTAGATCATGCCCGTGCAGAGCACGGTGAGCGCCGCGAACACGGCCGTCAGCCAGCCGGCGACGGCCCAGGCGCCCGCGGCCGTCTCCAGGAACACCCATCCGATGGCCATCAGCCCGGCCGGCACATAGGTCGCGACCGCCATGACGCCCTCGCGCGAGAGCCAGGAGGAGCGCCACTGCGAGAAGGCGCGCCAGGCCCGCTCGGGATGGCCGAGATGGGCGGTGGAGGAGAGCAGCCCCGCTGTGATCAGCCCGAGCGCCAGCGCGAACCCCGTGAACCCGAACCAGCGCTCCGCCGGCAGCACGCCCAGCGCGCCCAGGACGGCGAGCAGGCTCAGAAGGCCGTAGCCCGCGCCCGAGGCGGTGGTGAACAGGATGACGGAATAGGCGGGATGCATCGGGCAGGCTTCAGCGGGAGAGCAGCCGGTCGGCCCAGGCGAACAGCGCGTCCGCCTTGGACTTGGCCGTGAGCGAGGTGAGGGGCCGCGGCGGCGGCGTCGGCAGCGGTGCGGGCGGGTCGCGGCGCTCGCGCGGCGGCAGGTACTTGTTGACGGGCTTGTAGCCGAACTCGGGCAAGAGATCGAAGCCGCCCCGTTCGCGCACCAGCTTGGAGACGTCGCTCTGCGGGTCGCCCAGATCGCCGAAATGGCGCGCGCCGGTCGGGCAGGCGCGCACGCAGGCCGGGACGCGGTCCACCTCTTCCAGGTTCTCGTTGTAGATCCGGTCGACGCAGAGCGTGCACTTCTTCATCACGCCGTCGTCGTAGTCGTACTCGCGCGCGCCGTAGGGGCAGGCCCAGGAGCAGAGCTTACAGCCGATACAGGTGTCCGGGTTGACCAGGACGATGCCGTCCTCCTCGCGCTTGTAGGAGGCGCCGGTGGGACAGACGGTGACGCAGTCGGGCTCGGCGCAGTGCAGGCAGGAGCGCGGGAAGTGCACCGTGCGGCTCTCCTCGCCGTCGCTCACCTCGTAGCCGTGGATGCGGTTCAGCCAGGCGCCGTGCGGGTCCGCGCCATAGGGCTGCTGATCGGTGAGCGGCGCCGAGTAGCCGCCCGTGTTCCATTCCTTGCAGCTCGTGGCGCAGGCCTGGCAGCCGACGCAGGTGTCGAGATCGATCACCAGGCCGAGCGATTTGGCCGTAGATGCAGGCAGCGATGTCATGGCCGGTTCTCCTTGAACTGAACGCCGAAGTCGAGCGCGGCCGGCGCCTTGGGCAGGCTGCCGGGGCGCGGCAAGGGCTCGAAGCGCGGCTCGCTCACGTCGCGGGCCTCGGGCGCCGCCTTCTCGATCCTGACCCTGAGGTCGTACCAGGCGGCCTGGCCGGTGACCGGGTCGCTGTTCGAATAGCGGTAGCCGCCGCCGCGCTCGGGCAGGAGCTCCGAGATCAGGTGGTTCAGCAGGAAGCCACGCTCGGCTTCCGGCGCGTCCTTCTCGAGCGCCCAGGCGCCGGCGCGCTTGCCGATGGCGTTCCAGGTCCAGACCGTGTCCGGGTTGACGCCCTCCATCAGCTGGACCTGGCATTTGACCCGGCCGATATGGCTCGTGATCCAGACCCAGTCGTCGTCCTTGAGGCCGAGCGCGCGGCCGCGGGCGGTGTTGACATAGAGCCGGTTGAAGCCGTGGATCTGGCGCAGCCAGGCGTTCTGCGAGCCCCAGGAGTGGTACATGGCCATGGGCCGCTGGGTGATGGCGTGCATGGGAAACGCCGTCTCGTCCACCGCCGTGCCCTCGAAGGGGGGGTACCAGAAGGGCAGCGGATCGAAATAGGTCTCGACCCGCGCCTTGTGCTGGTCGGGCGGCACGATCTCCCCATGGCCGCGGGCCGCCAGGCGGAACTTCTGCATGGGCTCCGAATAGAGCTGGAAGACGATCTGCGAGGTCGTGCCCCGGTAGCCCATCTTCACGGCGAACTCGTTGTAGTCTTTGTTGGCGTGCTTGAAGTAGCGCATGCTCTCCGGCAGGTGGTGGGCGTGGAAGCAGCCGTTCTCGATATAGCGCTCGAGCTGCTTCGGGTTGGGGGCGCCGTTGCCGTAGCTCTCGCCGTCCTCGCCGCGCCAGCCCGCCAGCGGCCCGATGCCTGGCTTGCGCTCGTGGTTCACCATGTAGTCGGGATAGCCGCCCGGATATTTCGGGCTGCCGTCCTCATTGGTGAAGCCCGGCAGCTTCAGGCGGGCGCCGAGCTCGATCAGCACGTCCTGGAAGGGCCGCACGTCCCGGTCCGGCTCCACCACCGGCTGGCGGATGCCGTCGGCGGGCGCGTCGGGCTCCGAGATCGGCCGGTCCAAGAGCGAGATGCAGTCCCAGCGCTCAAGATAGGTGGTGTCCGGCAGCACCAGGTCCGCATAGGGCACCGTCTCGGAGAAATAGGCGTCGGAATAGATGATCTTCGGGATCTTGTAGTCGCCGGTCTCCGGGTCTTTCTCGGTCAGATATCCGAGCGTGTCCGGCACGTTCATGGCCGAGTTCCAGCTCATATTGGCCATGTAGAGGAAGAGCACGTCGAGCGGGTAGGGATCGCCGAGCGCGGCGTTGGTGATCACCATGTGCATGAGGCCGTGGGCGGCGAAGGGCGCGTCCCAGCTGAAGGCCTTGTCGATGCGGCCCGGTCCGTTGTCCTCGTCGAGCAGCAGGTCCTCCGGGCCCACCGGGAAGCCCAGATGCGGCCCGCCCAGAGGCTCCGACGGATAGATCTCGCGCGGCTTGCCCGAAGGCTTCAGCCAGGGCGGCGTCTGCTTCGGGTAGGGCGGCTTGTAGCGGAAGCCCCCCGGGCAGTCGATGGAGCCCAGCAGGATCTGCAGGAGGTGGATCAGCCGGCAGGTGTGGAAGCCGTTGGAATGGGCCGAGATGCCCCGCATGGCGTGCATGGAGACGGGCCGGCCGATCATCTTGTCGTGCTTGCGGCCCGCCAGGTCCGTCCAGGGGATGTCGAGCACGACCTCCTCCTTGAAGGCCACGTGCGCCAGCTCGGCCGCGATACGCCGTGTGGTCTCGGCCGGCACGCCGGTCTCCTCCGCGACCGTCTCGGGCGCATACTCGTCCGAGAGGTAGCGCTCGGCCAGAAGCTGGAAGACGGGGATCGCCTCGCGCCCGTCCGGGAGCTTGAAGCTGCCGGAGAGCGCCGGCGCGATCTCGGGCAGAAGGCCGCTTGCCAGCGCCTCGCTCTTCTTGTCGAAGACCAGCGGGTTGCCGTCGCCGTCGCGCACGAACAGCCCGTCGTCCGCCGCGCCTTCGTCGCGGATCACCAGCCAGGGCGCGTTGGTGTAGCGCACCAGATAGTCCAGATCGACGGTCTGGGCCTCCAGCAGCGTGTGGATCAGCGCGCCCACGAACAGGCCGTCGGTCCCCGGCTTGACGCCGATCCACTCGTCGGCCACGGCGTTGTAGCCGGTGCGCACCGGGTTCACGGAGAGCACCTTGGCGCCGCGCTCCTTCAGCTTGCCGATGCCGATCTTGATCGGGTTGGAGGCGTGGTCCTCGGCAATGCCGAAGAGCACGAAATAGCGCGTGTGGTCCCAGTCCGGATCGCCGAACTCCCAGAACGATCCGCCGAAGGTATAGAGCCCGGCCGCCGCCATGTTGACGGAGCAGAAGCCGCCATGGGCGGCGTAGTTGGGGGTGCCGTACTGAATGGCCCACCAGCCGGTCAGCGCCTGGGATTGGTCGCGGCCGGTGAAGAAGGCGAGCTTCTTGGGATCGGTGGCGCGCACATGGCCGAGCCAGTCGGTGGCCAGCTCCAGCGCCTCGTCCCAGCTTATCTCCTCGAACTCGCCGGAGCCGCGCGGGCCGACGCGGCGCAGCGGCGCCTGGAGGCGGGCCGGCGAGTAGTGCTGCATGATGCCCGCCGAGCCCTTGCCGCAGAGCACGCCGCGGTTCACGGGATGGTCGCGATTGCCCTCGATGTAGCGGACCGTGCCGTCCTTCAGATAGACCTTGATGCCGCACCGGCAGGCGCACATGTAGCAGGTCGATGTCTTGACCTCGTCGGCGATCTGGGGCGAGCGGTCGACCTTGGTGTCGGCGAGAGGGGAGACGTCGGCTTTCATGAGGTCCGTCCAAATCCGTTGCGGCCGGGGAGGGGGTGCAACTCTAGCGATGCGCCGTGGCGACCCGTGTCGTCTGGTTTGCAACGTCCTCGCGTTTCGGCCGCGAAACCGTGCGTCAAAACCGCGCGGAACCCATCCCGGGTCATGATCTGCGCCGATCCCATGCCTCTCTCCGTTCGGGTCACCCTTGTGCGTTGCAGCATATCCCAATTGGGATTTGTCTACAATAGTGAGACGAAAAATATCACTATGTGGACTTTTGGCAGGTAATGCTCAGTTATTCGAACTCTCGAATATTCACATATTTGAATATAAATGATCAATTTCGACGCCCGTCAAGGAGGATTTCGTCTCCATTGCGTGTTCGGCGTGATGAGCCTCGTCCACCCCACTCTCGTCATTCCCGCGTTCGCGCACTGCTTGGGAGTCCTGGGCGAGGCAAGTTGCGCGGCAGACGCAGCCTTGGTTTCCAGCCGGGGCTCGTGTGTCTTGACAGCCATCCGGGATGACGCCGAGAGAGGTGTGGTGAAAGTGCTTCCTGCTTTCGCGGGAGTGACGCGCAGGGTGGCGGTCACTCGTCGTCCTCGCGCGACGCCGAGACCGTGCAGGTGCGCGAGACCACCGTGCCGTCCTCGCCGACCTCGTGGAGCTGGTAGACGGGCGTGTCCGCGAGGGCGTCCGGATAGCGGTCCTTGCGCAGGTCCGTGGCGATGCTCGGCACGGTGCTCAGGGGGACCCGGCCGACATCGACCTGGTCCGCGCGGTGCGTGTGGCCGCACAGCACGCGGACGATCTGCTCGTGCCGGCCGATCAGTGCCCTCAGGCGCGTGGCCTCGTCGGGCTCGAACTGATGCGGCTTGGGCACGGCCGGGATCGCCTTCGGCGGATGATGCAGGAAGAGCAGGGTCGGCATGTCCGGCGCCTCGCAGAGCATCGCGTCCAGCTCCGCCAGCCGGTCGTCGCAAAAGCCGCCCATGGGCGTCGCCTCGTCGATGGTGTCGGCCGCGACCAGGCGCAGGCCGTTGAGCGCGACGGCATACTGGACGAAGCCGGCCCCGCTGCGCAGATAGCCGTCGCCCGCGAACGCCGCGGCGAACGGCGCCCGCCTGTCCCGGTTGCCGACGATGGCCAGCACCGGGCTCTTCAGCCCCGACAGGATCTCCCGCGCCAGGCCGTATTCCTGGCCCGTGGCGTTCTGGGAGATGTCGCCGGTGTGCAGGACGACGTCCGGTTGCGGCGCGAGCCCGCGGATATGGGCCACGGTGCGCTCGAAGTTTCCGATGCGGCGGTCCCGCGCGTCGGCGTCCGAGCCGTTGGCGAGGAGATGCGTGTCTGAGATCTGTGCGATGATCATGGGCGGCGGAAGGACTGGATCGGTCTTGCTCTAAGGGATGCGTCTGTGAAATGCATGACGGCGAGGCGACGGCCCGCCTTGAGATGGAGGTCCACTGGGACTTAATTCATCGCCACCGCCTTAGCAATGCGGTTGGGGCCGGACGCGGGCCGCTCAGCGGCCGGCGACCTTCACGGGCTCGGTGACCATCAGGTCGCCCATGTCCATGATTACGTTCACCTCGGGCAGGGCGAAGGAGAAGGTCGCGCCCATGCCCGGCTCGGACTCGACGCGGATGCGCCCGCCATGGGCCTCGATGATGTCCTTGCAGATCGTCAGCCCCAGGCCGGTGCCGGCCTTGGAGCGGCTTTCGGAGCTGTCGACCTGGGTGAACTTCTCGAAGATCCTGCGGTGCATGTGGGCCGGAATGCCGGGGCCGCGGTCGCGGACCGCGAAGCGGATGTCCTCGCCCTCGCGGGTCAGGCGGACGACCACCGTTTCGCCCTGCGGGGAGTACTTGACGGCGTTCGAGATCAGGTTGGTCAGTACCTGCGTCAGCCGGCTGGCGTCGGCGCGCACGCTGACCTGCCCGAGCCGTTCCTCCAGGCGCAGGGCGACGTCGTATTTGGCCCCGAACGGCTCGGTCTCGGCGACGGCCTGGCGCACCAGGGCCACGGCCTCGGTCGGTGCGAAGTCGAACTCCATGCTGCCGGCCTCGATCTTCTCGATATCGAGAATGTCGTTGACCAGCGCCACCAGCCGCTGGGCGCTGGCCTGGGAGATCTCGATCAGGTCCTGGACCTTGTCGGGCAGCCGGCCGAGCGTTCCCGAGCGGACCAGGCCGAGCGAGCCGACCAGGGCCGTGAGCGGGGTGCGCAGCTCATGGCTGACGATCGAGACGAACTCGTTCTTCAGCCGCTCCACCCGCTTGCGGTCGGTGATGTCCATAAGGGCGCCCTGGATCGCCGGGCGCCCTTCCCACTCGATCGCTTTCGAGGTGTGCTCGATCCAGATCGCGTCGCCCTGGTCCCGCTCCACGCGCAGCTCGGTCCGGATGGTGCTGCCGACCGATCCGCCGCTGGCCTGGAGCTGACGGTTGAGCTCGGTGCGGATGTCGTCGCCCAGGAGCGCGGTCAGCGAGGCCGAGGTCAGGGCCTCGCGCGGCGATTCGAACCCGAACATGGCCGCGAAGGCCGGGTTGACGTAGAGCAGCGCACTGTCGCGGTAGACGTAGATGCCGCGCGCCGCGCCCTCGATCAGGTCGCGGTAGCGGCGCTCGCTCTCGCGCAGCGCGCGCTCGGCTGCCCTGCGCTCGGCGTTCTCGCGGGCCAGGCGCTCGTTCGAGACCACCGCCAGCTTCAGCCGCTCCAGCATGGCGTTGAAGGCGCCGGCCAGGTCCTGGAACTCGCGCGCGCCGCCGGTCTCGATGCGCCGGTCGAGATCCTCCGCCGATCCGAACGCCTTGATCGCGGCGCTGAAGCGCACCAGCGGCCGCGTGGCCAGAAGCCCGGTGAGGGCGATGCCGGCGGTCAGCGCCACCAGTGCGAAGGCCAGCGCCGTGAACATGATCCGGTTGAGCTTGACCACCGGCGCCAGCGCCACGTGCGACGGGTCCGCGACCACGACGCCGAGGCTGGGATAGCCGGGCACGGCACCGGCGCTGTGGATCCAGTCCGCCGCGCCCGCCGCGTCCGCGCCGTGAGCCTCGGCGAAGCCGGTGTTGGAGGTGAACAGGGTCGCCGCGCCGAAGCGTGTCGCGGCTGCCTCGGCGCTCGGCCGGAACGCGAGGAGCTGGGACAGATGCGCGGGGCGGTATTCGACCACGATGGCGCCCTCGGGCGTGCCCTGATAGACGACCGGCACCGCCAGCACCAGGCCCTCGCTGCCCATGTGCAGATGCTCGCGGCCCTCGAGCACCGCCTTCAGCCACGGGGCGCCGGTGTAGTCGGCGCCCTTCCAGTTGGAGGCGAGGATGCGGCCGCGATAGTCGGTGAAGCTGATCAGCGCGCCGCCGCGCGGCCCGGCGATCTGCAGGCCGGAGAAGAGCAGCGGCAGGTAGGCGTCGCGCGCCTCCACATCCACCAGCCCGTTGATCACCAGGTCGTTGCTGGCGACGGCCCGGACCGATGTCTTCAGGGTGTCGATCTTGGTGGCGATGGCCTGGGCGCCGATATCCGCCTCGCGCGCCAGCTTGGATTTGAGCTGCTTGACGAAGGCGCCCTCGATGAAGCTGCTGGCGACCAGGCCGACCGCCAGGAAGACGACGGTCGCCGTCGGGAGAACGCGAAGCAGGACCCCCGGCAGCAGCCTCGAGGGCGGTGCTGCCATGGCCATCAGTTCAGCTCCGATCCGACCGGAACGATGGCGCCGCGCTCGTCATAGCGGCTGAGCCGGAAGTCCGAGACGTCCAGCGCGTCGTGACGGTCGGGCGTGAAGGGCGGGTCGTAGACGCGCACCAGTCCCTCGTAGCGGCCGAGACGCTCGAGCGCGTTCCGCACCTTGGCGCGGTCCGTGCTGCCGGCCTGTTCGATGGCCCGCGCCAGCAGGTGCACCAGATCGTAGGCATGCGCCGTGCCCACCGGCGAGACCACCGCCCCGGGCGATCCGCAGGCGCGGTATCTGGCGCAATAGGCCGCGAGCAGGCGCGCGGACTTCTCCGGGAACGGCGGCTCGAAGAACGAGTAGGTCTGCAGGAACGTCAGGTCGATCCTCTTCAGGGCCTCCGGGTCCTGCTCGAACAGGTTGCCGCCCGTGATGCCCCAATGGGAGATGATAGGCACGCGCGTCTCCGCCGGCCGCGCGGCCATGTTGCGGAACACGGTCAGGCCCTCGGTCGCGTTCGCCACCAGCATGATGACGTCGGCGCCGGCGCCGACGAGCCGGTCGATCTGCTCCGAGATATCGCGCTGGCTGGTATTGAACCATTGCGTGCCGGCGGACCGGGTCTCGGTACGCCGCATCGCGGCCGTCATGGCCGTCTCGTTCGAGCGGCCCCAGCCCGTGCGCCAGAGCAGCAGGCCCGGCCGCCGGAAGCCGCGCTTCCGAGCGGCGTCGATGAGAAAGCCGCCCGCGAGCTCGTCCCGGGCCGAGATGCGGAAGACGTAGTTGGGCCGATAGCCGTTGTCCACGATCGGCGTGCCCGCGGCCCAGGGGCCGAGATAGACGATCCCGTGCCTGTGGATGGCCTTCAGGCTGGCCAGAGCCACCGGCGTATGGATGCCGCCCACGATGGCCACGAGACTGTCGTGCTTGGCGAAGTCGTCGATGATGTCGATGCTGCGGGCGGGAATGCCACGATTGTCGTCCTCGATGATCGCGAGCCGCCGGCCGAGCACGCCGCCGGCCGCGTTGACCTCGTCGATGGCGAGCTGCAGGCCGCGCCTGATGGCGCGTCCCGACTGCCCCGTGCCGCCGCTGAGCGCCGCGTTCAGGCCGATCAGGATCGGCTGCTGGCTTTTCGCTGCGGCCGCGCCGGGCGCCATCGCGCACAGCACGCAGGCGATCGCGCCGAGCCTGCGCAGACCTTGCCGGAATGGATGTCCGATAGCGCTCATGTGCCCCCCTCAACAGGCCCTAGAGAACGCGAGTATGCCGCATGGCGCTTAAAATTACGTAAGCCGGCCCTCGACTTAGACTTACACCGAAAGCCTGTGGCCTATTGCGTCCGGCTCCAGATCGCGCGCACGTCGTCCACCAGCGTCATCGGATCGAACGGCTTGGTGATCACGCCGGCCGCACCCATGGCCTTGTAGGCGTCGATCTCGTGCGCCTGCGCCTTGGCGGTCATGAACACGATCGGCGTCTCGGCCAGCGCGGGCATCAGGCGGAGCTGCCGGAAGGTCTCGGTGCCGTCCATCTCCGGCATCATGACGTCGAGCAGAACCAGGTCGGGCTTGAAGCCGGGCGCCTTTTCCAGGGCCTCGTGGC
>JAKSBI010000492.1 GCA_022361215.1 Hyphomicrobiales bacterium
AGCAGGCCCGGCACGTCGAGCGCGGCGCCCGGCGCCACGCTCAGCGTCACCTTGCCGGTGCCGGGGAGCGTGTTGCTCAGAATGTCGCGGTTCATCTCCAGCGCGCCGCTCTTGGCGACGAGGGTGTGCACGCTGCGCAGCGACACCGCCGGCGAGGTCGGCTGCACCTCGATGGCGTAGCTCTGCTCCAGCGTCAGGTCGCCGGGGCCGGTGAGGCGCGCCGTCAGGGTCGCGGCGCCGACGCCGTTGGCTTCCAGCGGCAGCACGACCGCGGAGCGCTGGCCGGGCTTCAGCGCGAGATGTCGGGGCCCTGCCACGTCCAGGCTCGCCAGCGGCCCGGTGGTCTCGACCGCCAGCTCGTAGTCGCCCTCCGGGCCTTCCACATTGTCGATGCCGACATAGAGCCGGGTGCGGTCGCCCTGAGTGAGGAACCGCGGCAGGCTGCTGGTCATGACCACCGGGTTGCGCACGATCACGTCGCCGGAGGCGTGCCCGAGCTTGTCGCGGCTCCAGGCCGCGGCCATGACGCGGAGCGTCCCGTTGAACTCCGGCAGCGCGAAGGCGACGCTCGCCTTTCCGCTGTCGTCGACCGTGACGAGGCCCGAGAAGAGCGCCAGCGGCTTCTCCGTCGGCGGGCTTTTCTTCTGGGCCGACGCTCCGCCGTCGCCGCCCGAGCGGAGCGTGCCGCGCTGGGCGCGCATGCCGTCGATCAGCCGGCCGTAGAGGTCGCGGATGTCGACGCCGAGCCGGCGTTGGGCGTAGTACCAGTCCTCGGGCGCCGGCGGCTTGTGGTTGGTCAGGTTCAGAATGCCGACATCGACCGCCGCCACCACGAGGTGGGCGCTCTCGCCGGGTTTCAGCCCCGAGACCTCGATCGGCACCTCCAGATCGCGCCGCGGCTCGGTCTTCTCCGGCAGGTCGAGCTTCAGGCCGAGCTCGCGGGCCGAGCGGTCGAGCCCCAGCCAGGCCACGCCCACGGAGCGACGCGGCATGCGCTTGGCGGCAACGTCCATGGGCCGGTAGAGCATGGCGGTGACATAGGCGCCGGGCCGCCACGCCTCGCTCACCTCGAACGCGACCGTGGCGGTCCCGCCGGTCACGTCCACGGCCTTCATGTCGATCACGCCCTGGTCCACGACCGCCACCAGCGCCTTTCCGGGCGCGCGCGGCGTCAGCGTCACGCGCGCGGTCTCGCCGGGGCTGTAGGCCGGCTTGTCGAGGGCGATGTCGAGGAAGTCGGGTGTCTCGGCCGCGCTGGCGCTGTACCAGCCGGCGGTGAACTCGACGCTCGAGGCCGGGCCGCCGGGCCGGCTCGACGCCACTTCGAGGCGGTAGCGGCCGAACCGGACCGGCGCCTCGATGCGGACAGGGCCATCGGCCTTGGTGTCGACGGAGCCGTCCAGGACGCGCTCGGTGTAGGTGATCGGCTCGAACCGCCAGGTGCCGTTCTGCTGGTACCACTGGAAGCGGCGGTCGATCTTGAAGAGCTGCCAGCCGAGGCTCGCCTGGGCGCTTTGCTTGCCGTCGGGGCCGAGCGTCAGCACGTCGAAGCCGGCCGTCCCGCCTTCGCCCACATGGTCGTCCTTGAAGGCTGGCCGGATGCCGATCAGGGGCGACGTACGCGCGACGGTCAGCGCAACGGTCTTGGTCACGGCGCGGCCGCCGGGCTCCCTGAGCCGGATCGCCACCTGCGCCTCCAGGGGCCGCGTCGTCTCCGGCACCGGCGGCAGCGGCACTGCGAGCCGCGCCTTGCCGTCCGCGTCGGTGCGCGGCAGCTCCAGGAGTGGACGGCGCACCGGCGTGACCTTCTCGTCGGCCAGTCCGAAGCGGTAGCCGGCGAAGCCCTCGAGATCGCCCGTCAGCGGGCGCAGGGTCACGTCGCCTTCCACCGCCAGGTCCGCGGCCGGCGCGCCGTAGAGATAGCGGCCGTCGAGGCGGATCCGGGCCGCCCGGTCGGACGCGACGCTCTTGCCCTCCGGATCGAGGCTCAGCTCCATGCGCTCGGGCACGAAGTCCTCGACCAGGAATCTCGTCTCGCCCAGCCGGTCGCCCTTCGGGTCCGCATAGGCGGCGACGATCCAGGTGCCGGTCATGGCGGTGTCGAGCAGGGCGAGCGCGTAAGTGCGGCCGCCGAGCCCGGCATCGGCCACGGTCACGCGCCGGTGCTCGACCCCGTCGGGCCGCGTGAAGATCAGGGTCAGCGGCACGCCCGTGACGGCCTCGGCCTTGCGGTCGCGCAGGAGCGCCGTGACATGGACCTCGGCGCCGGGCCGGTAGACGCCGCGCTCGGTGAAGACGAAGGCGTCGAGCGCTGCCGGCGCCGCCCGGCCCGCGACGCCGCGGTCGCTCAGATCGAAGCCGGCCTTGGTGAGGTCCAGGAAGGCATAATCGGCGTCCGGTCCGGTGGCGACCAGCACGGCCGGCGCCAGACCGCCCTTGCCGCGGGTCAGGCCCGGATCGAACTTGACGATGCCGCC
>JAKSBI010000568.1 GCA_022361215.1 Hyphomicrobiales bacterium
CGATCCACTGAAAGAGGCGGCGAACTCTGCTGAGGGGATATTGGCATCGGTGACTTACCAGAAGCATTTGGTACCAATTCTGGATAATAAGGTCATTACCGATGAAAATATCCGTATATTGCTTTCTAAAAAGAGCTGTCAATGGATGCATGAAGATGAGTGGCGTTTGATCGTAAAACTGGAGAAAACAGTCGGCACAGGGAATGCCGACGAGAAGGGTTATCCCATTTGTCTGTTTGAAATTCCAAATACATGCGTCACGGAAATTTACTATACAGAAAGAACGCCATTCGATGCTGTGAAGAAGATTCAAAATCGGATAGACGGCGCGGAGAACGGCTACAGTGCTCCAAGTATGAAGAAGTTGATCCTCTCCGACAGGAAATACGCATATCGGGTGAAAGCTGGCTGATCCCTCCCGAAAACCAGTAGCTTAATGTCTTCTTCTTGACCCAATTAGACATAAGATATCATGCGATCGATGTTGCAAATGGGCCAATCCCGCAAGTAGGGGCCGTCGCTTCGCGCCGGCGCCGAAACGTCTCCGACGCATAGCGTCCCTTGCGTCTGGCTTCGGTGCGTCAGTTACCGGATGCTAGCTTGTTGAAGTTTGCCGTTTCCGTGTGCGCTCCGTGACCACCAAGAATCCGCATGCGTTTGACGTGGGCCTGGGTGGATGCGTATGGACTGGCGTTATGGATGTGAATTCCTCAAAGTACGCGCAGGTGGATAGGCATTTCTCCGTTGCGCCGATGATGGAGTGGACGGACCGGCACTGCCGCGTCTTTCTGCGCCAGCTCACGGCCCATGCGTTGCTCTACACCGAGATGGTGACGTCGGGCGCGGTGGTGCACGGGGACCGGGAGCGGCTGCTGGGCTTCGACGCTTGCGAGCATCCGGTGGCGTTGCAGATCGGCGGCAGCGATCCGCGCGAGCTGGCGGAGGCCGCCCGCATCGGTGCCGACTTCGGCTATGACGAGATCAACCTGAATGTCGGCTGCCCCTCCGACCGCGTTCAGTCGGGCCGCTTCGGCGCCTGCCTGATGGCGGAGCCGGAGCTGGTCGCGGGCAGCGTCGCCGCCATGGCGGAGGCGGTTTCGCTGCCGGTGACCGTGAAGTGCCGCATCGGCATCGACGACCAGGACAGCGAGGCGGACCTGGACCGTTTCGTCCGCGCCGTCGCGGACGCCGGCTGTCGCACCGTCGTCGTGCATGCCCGCAAGGCCTGGCTCCAGGGCCTGAGCCCGAAGCAGAACCGCGAGGTGCCGCCGCTGGACTACGGGCGCGTGCACCGGCTGAAGCAGGCGCACCCCGAGCTGGAGATCGTCATCAATGGCGGCATCGTCACGCTGGACGACGCCGAGGCGCATCTGGCGCGGGTCGACGGCGTCATGCTCGGCCGCGCCGCCTATCACACGCCCTATCTGCTGGCGGAGGTCGACCGCCGCTTCTACGGCGCCGCGTCGCCCGCGCCGACGCGCGGCGAGGTGCTGGAGCGGTTCCTGCCCTATGTGGAGCGTAAGCTCGGCGAGGGTGTCCGGCTGCACCAGATGACCCGCCATATCCTCGGGCTCTTCCAGGGCCAGCCGGGAGCACGGGCCTTCCGGCGCCATCTGAGCGAGCGGGCGTGCCGGCCGGGCGTCGGTGCGGATGTGCTGCGCGAGGCGGCGCGGCTGGTGACGGACGCCGGCCGCAGCGCAATTAGGGTCGCCGCCGAATAGGCCGGCCGGTGGAAAGGGGGCGGGATGGATTTCGGCGTACCGTTGAGCGATCTCGCTTGGCCTGTCGCCATGCTCGCCGGCGCCGGTTTCGTGTTGGGCATCGTCGCCGGGCTGCTCGGCATCGGCGGCGGCGGCATTCTCGTTCCGGTCTTCTACGAGGTGTTCGGCATTCTCGGCGCGGACGAGGCGGTGCGCATGCATCTGAGCGTCGGCACGTCGCTGGCGGTGATCGTCCCGACCTCCCTGCGCTCGTTCCAGGCCCATCGCAGCCGGGGCGCCGTCGACATGGCGCTGATGCGCAGCTTCGTGCTGCCCGTGGTGCTGGGCGTCGGCCTCGGCATCCTGGTGGCGCGGATCTCGCCGGGCGATGTGCTTAAGGGCGTCTGGGTGGGCGCCGCCACGATCATCTCGCTCCGCCTCTATCTCAAGCGCGAGGACTGGCGGCTTGGCGACGTCATTCCGGGCCAGCCGTTCCGCGCCGTCTATGGCCTCTTCATCGGCACCATCTCGACGCTGATGAGCATCGGCGGCGGCGTCTTCATCATGGCGCTGATGACGCTCTACGGGCGGCCCATGCATCAGGCGGTGGGCACCTCGTCGGGCTTCGGCCCGCTGATCTCGATCCCCGGCGCG
>JAKSBI010000326.1 GCA_022361215.1 Hyphomicrobiales bacterium
CGGACCTTCGGGTCTGCGACCTCGCCGAGCAGCGTCTCCAGGCGCGCTTCGAGCGCGGCGCGGCGCTCCGGCGTCTCCCAGGAGCCGCTTTCGACCTCGCGGGCCCAGAGCACGTCGGCGAGCGGCCGCGCATCGGCCAGCACGGCGCGGAACGCTTCCGGCCCCTCCCGGCGCACCAGATCGTCCGGGTCCTGCTCCAGCGGCAGGAAGGCGAAGCGCAAGCGGGAGCCCGGGGCGAGCAGCGGCAGGGCCGTATCGAGCGCCCGGTGCGCCGCCTTGGTTCCCGCCGCGTCGCCGTCGAAGCAGAGCACCGGCTCGGGCGCCATGCGCCAGAGCAGCCTGAGCTGATCGCTGGTGAGCGCCGTGCCGAGCGGCGCGACCGCGTTGGCGAACCCCGCGCCGGCGAGCGCGATGACGTCCATATAGCCTTCCACCACGATCACCCCGCCGGCCTTGTAGGCCGCCTCGCGGGCGCCGGCCGCGTTGAACAGCACGGTGCCCTTGTGAAACAGCGGGGTCTCGGGCGAGTTCAGATATTTGGCGGGCGTGTTGGCGTCCAGCGCCCGGCCGCCGAAAGCGATCACGCGGCCCTTCAGGTCGGCGATCGGGAAGATGATACGGTTGCGGAACCGGTCGTAGGGGACCGCAATGTCGTCGCCCGAGATCACCAGCCCCGCTTCGGCCATCTGCTCGGGCGCGACGCCTTCCGAGGCCAGGAACTGCTTCAGCTCGTAGCGCCCGCCGGGCGCGAAGCCGAGGCGGAAGGTCCGCCTCAGCGCGTCGTCGACCCCGCGGTCGTGCAGGTAGCCCAGCGCCTCCCGCCCCTCGCGGGCCTCCAGCCGATCCTCGAAATAGCAGGCGGCCTTCTCCAGCGCCTCGTGCAGCGTGGCGCGCCGGGCCTCGCGCTCGGCGTCGCCCGGGCGGCGCTCCGGCATGGGCAGCCTGGCTTCCTGGGCCAGGCGCTCCACCGCCTCCGGGAAGGAGGCGCCCTCGGTCTTCATCAGGAAGGTAAAGATGTCGCCATGCTCGCCCGAGGCGAAGCAGTGGTAGAAGCCCTTCTTGTCGCTGACCGTGAAGGACGGCGTCTTTTCCTGCTTGAAGGGGCTGAGGCCGACGAACTCGCGCCCCTGGCGCCTCAGCTTCACGCGCCGCGCCACCACCTGCGACACGGGGACGCGTGCGCGGATCTCGTCGAGAAAGGAGGGGTCGAAGCGCATGGGGTGATTCGGCTGCCTCTCAGGGCGCCGATTATAGAGTGTCGCGCATCGGCTGGCGAACGGATCGCCGCGGCTGGCCGCCGCCGGGGCCCTATTTCAACAGGTCTTTCACAATCTGGCTGGCCTTGGAGAAGTCCATCTGGCCCGCGTAGCGCTCCTTCAGGGCGCCCATGGTGCGGCCCATGTCCTTCAGGCCGCCACAGCCGAGCTCGGTCACCACCTCCCGGCAGGCCTGCTGCGTCTCCTCCTCCGAGAGCTGCTGGGGCAGGAACGACTGGATGATGTCGATCTCCTCCTGCTCCTGCTGGGCCAGCTCCAGCCGTCCGGCGTCCTCGTAGGTCTGCACGGACTCCCGGCGCTGCTTGATCATCTTGGAGAGAATCTCCAGCACCACGCTATCGCTGACACCGTCCTCGCCATTGGAGCGGGCGGCGATGTCCCGGTCCTTGATGGCGGCCATGATCAGCCGCAAGGTGGACATGCGACGCTTGTCCTGCGCTTTGATGGCCGCCTTGAGCGCGGCGTCGAACGTAACTCGCATAGGATCCATGAAGCCCTCGGTCAAACATCTAGGGTAGAATATGCTGCGGCCGGATGGCAACACGTTTTTATTTGCTAACACTTTGTTTTAGAAGATGAAAATTTTCCGCAAGAGAGTTGACCGGCTATCGGGCTTCCCTTAGTCTCCGGCCGATTTGGCCCCCGCCCGGCGGGCCGCAACGCCCCCGAGAGGGGCGCCGCGGCGCGCCAGCGATGCGCGAGGGACGGGCGGCCTTCCACGAAATCTGCGATCGAGAGCATGTCCCCACGCAACGCCGACGACGGGCCGGGTCTGCCGGAAGGCAGCACGGACACAATGCCAACACGACCGCGGCGGCCGGAGCCGTGGGCCGAGCCGGTCGAGACCGGCGTCCTGGTCCTGGCGGACGGCACGGTGATGCGCGGCCAAGGGCTCGGCGCCACGGGCGAGGCGGTGGGCGAGGTCTGCTTCAACACGGCCATGACCGGCTATCAGGAGATCCTGACCGACCCGTCCTATGCCGGCCAGATCGTCACCTTCACCTTTCCGCACATCGGCAATGTGGGGACGAACCCGGAAGACATCGAGACCTCGAACCTGGCCGCCGCCTCGGGCGTGCGCGGCTGCGTCCTGCGGGAGACGGTGACCCAGCCGTCGAACTACCGCGCCGCCCAGCACCTGGACGCCTGGCTCGGCGCACGCGGCATCGTCGGCCTGACGGGCGTCGACACCCGCGCGCTGACCGCGCGCATCCGCGAGCGCGGCATGCCCAACGCCATGATCGCCCACGACCCGGAGGGCCGCTTCGACCTGGACGATCTGAAAGCCAAGGCCGCCGCCTGGCCCGGCATCGACGGCATGGACCTGGCCAAGGAGGTGACCTGCGGCCAGACCTACACCTGGAGCGAGACCCTTTGGGAGTGGGACAAGGGCTACGGCCGCCAGGACGCGCCCGACGTCCACGTGGTGGCCATCGACTACGGCCTGAAGCGGAACATCCTGCGCTGTCTGGCGTCGGCGGGCTGCCGGGTCACGGTGGTGCCGGCGGAGACGGCGGCCGAGGACGTGCTGGCGCGCAACCCGGACGGCATCTTCCTCTCCAACGGCCCGGGCGACCCGGCCGCGACCGGGGCCTACGCGGTGCCCGAAATCCGCAAGCTGGTCGACTCGGGCCTGCCGGTCTTCGGCATCTGCCTCGGCCACCAGATGCTGGCCATCGCGCTCGGCGCCAAGACCGTGAAGATGCATCAGGGCCATCACGGCGCCAACCACCCGGTGAAGGACTTCACCACCGAGAAGGTGGAGATCACCTCCATGAACCATGGCTTCACGGTGGACCGCGACACCCTGCCCGACGGCATCGAGGAGACCCATGTCTCGCTCTTCGACGGCAGCAATTGCGGCATCAGCCTGACGGACCGGCCGGTGTTCTCCGTGCAGTACCACCCGGAAGCCTCGCCGGGGCCGCAGGACAGCCACTACCTGTTCCGGCGTTTCCTCAATCACATCCGCGCCGCCAAGGGCGCGCCGCCCGTCGCCGAGCGCTGACCGGCCGTTCGCCACTTCCGCCACCGTTCCGACCACATCGTGGTGAATGATCCGGACCGATCGGATAGGGTCCGGAGGCCATGCCCCGTCTCAAAGCGCATCTCGTCTGGCTCGCGCTGCTGCTCGCAGGCGCGCTGCCCTGTGCCGCGGCCTCCGCGTCGAACGGCGCGTCCCCCGAGCCCTGGAGGGACTGGCAGACGTCGCTGCAGGTCGATCACGCGCTTGCCGGCCGCATCTGGTCGACGGGGCGCAAGGCGTTCGTCGCTCCGGCCGAGCTGGCCGCGGCGCTCGCCGGCGCCGATTTCGTCCTGATCGGAGAGACTCACGACAACGCGGACCATCACCGGCTGCAAGCCTGGCTGATCGCCGCGCTGGCCAAGCGCCGCAAGCCGGCCGTTGTGATGGAGATGATCGGCCTCGAGCAGGCGGATGCGCTCGGCCGCTACCTGGCGCAGGACGGCGCGGACGCATCGGGCCTGGGCGCGGCGGTGGCGTGGTCGAAGCGGGGCTGGCCGCCCTGGGCCATGTATCGGCCGATCGCCGAGGCGGCGCTGGCGGCAAAGCTGGCGATCCGCGCCGGCGACGTGCCGCGCGCCACGCTCAGGCGGGTCAGCCGCGAAGGACTGGAGACGATCGAGGCGGCGCGGCGCAAGCGCCTGCTGCTCGACCGGCCGCTCGGCACCGCCCTCGACGCGGCGCTGCTGAAGGAGCTGGCGGCGTCCCATTGCGGTCTGCTGCCGGAGCGCGTGCTGCCGGCCATGTCGAAGGTGCAGCGCCTGCGCGACGCGGTGCTGGCCGACAGCCTGATCGACGCGGGCCGGCCGGACGGCGCGGTGCTGATCGCCGGCAACGGGCACGTGCGCACGGACCGGGCCGTGCCCTGGTACGTGGCGCGGCGCCTGCCGAAGGCCCGCATCCTCAGCGTCATGCTGATCGAGCTGGACGCCGAGACGAAGCGGCCCGAGGACGGGCTCATCACCGACCCGGACGGCAAGGCCGCCGCCGATTTCGTCTGGTACACGCCGCGCCGCGACCGCGAGGACCCCTGCGAGAGCCTGCGCAAGCACCTCGCCAAATAGGCGGCGCAGAGCCCTCGACCCGGCTATCGGCAGCACCAAAACCGTCGGAAGAGAAAAACCTGGGCCGCGGCCGGGCGCCGTCGCTCGCCCTCCCCGCTGCCGCGGCCCGACGGGTTCGAAGGCTATTTCAGGGGCGGCAACGGCTCCGGCGGCACCTCGTGACCGCCCAGCTTGATCTTCATGCTGACCGCGACGATGTCCACGGACGTGTCGACGTCCGCGATCAGGTCGACATTGGTGACGCCCAGCCCCGCCGACGCGGAGACGGGCGCGTCGCGGTCGATCGGGTCGTCGTCGAAGAACAGGTGCGAATAGGCGAAATCGAGCGTGATGTTCGGCCGCCACTTGTAGGTGGCGCCGATACTGAGCCAGAGCCGGTCGTTGTCGGGCACCACCGGCGTGCGCTGGGTCGGGTCGTCCACGGGGCTCAGCTCGTAGGCCACGCCGCCGCGCAAGGTCAGCTTCTTGTTCACGTCGACCTCGCCGCCGAGCGAGAAGAACCAGCCGTCCTCCCACTGGAAGTCGAGCGTCGTCACGGTCTGCCCCGGCAGGATCGGCGCCACGGGCAAGCCGCCCTGGGAGGTGGCGTTGACCGGGACGATGTCGAGCCGGTCCCAGTTGGTCCACTCGACGGTGCCGAGGACGCGCACGTTGGGCCTGACCGCATGGCGGAAGGAGAAGGTCACGATCTCCGGCAGCTCCAGCTCGGCCTCGAGGTCGACCACCTGGAACGGCAGCACCACCGTCCCGAACTGGGTGGCCACGGGAACGAAGGTGCCGGCGACCTTGGCCGTGCCCTCGATGTCCAGCTCCACCTTGGAGCGGAAGCCGATGCCGATCTGGGTCGCGGGCGTCGGCTTGAACAGCGCGCCGAGCGTGAAGCCGACGCCCCGGTCGTCGCCGTTCAGCGCCGAGTTCGGCGCGTTCGGCGGTGCGAAGGACGGGTTGGTCTTCAGCGTCAGGTCGGCATAGACGAGCTGCACGCCCGCCCCGACGATGACCTTGGGCGAGACCCGGTAGGCCACGTTCGGGTTGGCGTCGTAGGTGGTGAGCTTGGCCGTGCGGCCGTGATACTGGCCCGCATAGGTGCGGTCCTCGGGCTCGGTGACCAGGCCGAACGGCGTGTTGACGCCCAGGCCGACCACGAGCTTGTCGTTGATCTGCATGCTCGAATAGGTCGAGGGCAGCAGGATCGGGCTGTCGATCGCCGTCTTCGACGGGTTGAGCGCAAAGAGCGTCGAGCCGGGCAGCGGCGTGATCTCCGAGTCCGGCAGGATCAGCGCCATGTGCATTTCCATGTTGCGGCCGTCGAAGTTGCCGGTCGCCGCCGGGTTCCAGTACATGGAGCTGAGATCGTAGGCCGCCGCGGCCCCCGCAAAGGCCGAGCCGAGGCCCGAGGTCGACTGCTCGCGCACCGCGAAGCCGCCGGCCTGCGCCGCCGTCCCCGTTGTCGCCAGCACGATAGCCGCAAAAGCGGCACAGCCGTAGTGTCTTAGAAAATTGTTCCCGGTATACATCTGACTCCCCCGTCGCCTGCCGCCCTTCTTTTACTTGCGTTATCAGGACGATGCACAGAAACGCATGTATCCCCCAGCCCAGGCACAAGTAGCTTAGCTAATGTAATTGAAACGTCACAATCAAATCTGGCGCAAACCAAGGGCTGCGCCGTCTTTTTGTTATTGGAGTGTGGCAGGAATGCTACAGGGGGCGCCCGCGTCAGGCGTTGGCGCCGGGAGCGTGCGCCGGCCGCTCCCAGCCGCTCGCCTCGAGCGCCATGGCGCGGGCCGACTCGCGGATCTCTTCGGCCAGGCCGTCGTCGTCCACGGCCCGGGCCAGCACCATGCCGCCGACGCAGAGCGTGGCGATGCCCATGGCCCGCTTGCGCGCCGCCGCCTCGCCCCCCTCGAGCCCTGCCGCGAACACGGTCACCATGGACTCGAAGACCTTGCGGAACGCGGTCTTCACCGCCGCACCGCCGCGCGCCACGTCCGAGGGCAGCGCGATCATGGGACACTGCACGTCGATGTCCTCGTAGTGGCGGCGCGACAGATAGCCATCCACGATCTGGCGCGCCAACTCGGCGCCCTGCGCGTTGACGTCGATCTCGACATCGTCCCAGGCCTCGGACGGATTGCAGTCCATGACCAGGGTCACGGCCTCGGCATAGAGCTCGTCCTTGGTCTTGAAATGGTTGTAGAAGCCGCCGCGCGTCAGGCCGGCACCGGCCATGATGTCGTCGATGGAGACCTCGCAGAAGCCGTGACGGTTGAACAGCCGCCGGGCGCTCTGGACGATGCGCTTGCGCGTCTCGGCCTTGTGTTCCGCGGTATAGGGCATGATCCCGTCTCCTCCTGCCTAGAGCATGTCTCCCGAAAGTGGATACCGGTTTCGGGAGACATGCTCTGGACATCTGGTTCTATCGCGGATGCACATTATGTTCTTGAACATAATTTGGCCCGGCGGAGACTCCCCCGAGCGCGGGCGGGACCGAGTTGCGTGAACGCAGTCGTGATGATGAAGGAGAGACTCATGAGTAAGACGCCCGAGGGTTTTCACACCGTCACCCCCTACATCCCGGTGTCCGACGGGCCGGCGGCGATCGAGACCTACAAGGCCGCGCTCGGCGCCGAGGAGCTGATGCGCATGCCTGATCCGGGATCGGGCAAGGTCATGCACGCCTGCCTGCAGATCGGCACGTCCAGGCTGTTCCTGTGCGACGAGCATCCGGAGAAGGGCATGATCGCGCCGAAGGACGGCGCGGGCAGCGCTCATTTCTACCTCTATGTGGACGACGTGGACGCCCAGCACCAAACCGCGCTCGCCGCCGGCATGACCGAGATCATGGCCCCCACGGACATGTTCTGGGGCGACCGCATCAGCGAACTCACCTGCCCCCAGGGCCATCGCTGGTCGCTTGCGACCCATGTGCGGGACGTGAGCCCGGAGGAGATGGCCGAGGCCATGAGCCAGATGGCCGAGTAATCGCAGCCGGACGGGCCTGCACGGGGCCCGTCCACGCCCTTGCCGCTGCGAGAGCGACGGACGACG
>JAKSBI010000507.1 GCA_022361215.1 Hyphomicrobiales bacterium
GTGCTGGCGTCGTGCGCTTTCATCGCCTACGTCCCGGTCAAGCGGTTGGTGCATTCTTGCGCAACGCCCATGGGGCGTCTCATGAACTCGCAGAAGGCCATGTTGGCGGCCAAGAAGGAGCATGTGCTGCGCGGTCTGCTTATACGAAAACCGGAAAATTAGCTGGTCAGCTGATTCGTTTTTGCTTGATGCGTCTCTGCCGGAGTGCCGAGGCCGAAAATTTGACGTTCGGCTATGCGCGTCGACCGAATGTCGCCTCCAAAGGTGAGACGGCCTCAGTGCCTGCGCTTTTTTGGCAGTATTCCGCCGCTTTCGCGAAGTCGGGCCGAGACTCTGGCTGTGGATTTCCTGTGGACTGCGCCCTGGATTCCGGGAAAACGAACAATAGGAGGCGGGTCGGACTTAGAATCGCCTTGAATCCGACTACTCTGCGGTATCGGGATATCACGGTATCCCAAGGTCGTCAGCGCCTGGCCCACGGACTTTAAAGGGCGGTCCGTCGAGGGAGGGCCAGGTTGTCGAGGTTGTATGAGTCGGTACTGCGTACGCGACGCGTAGTCTGGCCCCACGCTTAAGTCCGGGGTCGGCGCTGCGACCTTTTTGCCCCCATGCTACCGGTTCACGCTGGCAGGCGCAGTGTTGCGTTTCCTTTGCCTGCCGATCACCCAAACCGCTTAGTATTCGGCACACGATACTTGGTTCGACGCCAAGTGAAAACAAGACAGTTGCAGTGAAGGCGAATTTCTTGCCGACCTGTGGCTCTCTTGCAACAGATTCGACCGCAGCTTGTGTGTTTTTGCCACATAACCGGTTTCGGATCGTCGCTCCTCTACAACAGTCGTTCCGCAACCGCCTGACTTGTCACAGGCGGGGGAGCGCGCAATTATTGGCATCGCGATCATGTCATGAGATAAGCGATGTAGATTGTCGCGCGACTCTGGGTCGCTGCTTCGGGAGGAAATCAAGAACATGAGCGAAGGCAGGCCAGCCATGGACAAGTCCGCGTCAAGCGGCATTCGTCCGGGTCCGGGCGTGGGCGCAGTGAAGTCCTACAATGCGAAGCGGAACCCGTTCGGTGGCTACATCGCGGACGACGCGACCGGCATCGACGTGTTCGTGCATAAGTCGGCCGTCGAGCAGGCGGGGCTTGGGAAACTCGAGCCCGGCCAGCGGCTCTCCTACCACGTTGTGGAGGATGGGTTCGGCGGCTTCAAGGCCGAGCAGCTCTCCGCGGCCGACTAGACGGCCGTTGCCATTTGGCTCATCCGTGGCTGACGGGCCTTTGGTTTGAAGAATGCCTAAACTGAGAAACGTCCTTGAGCGGGAAGCTGATCTTATTGTGGGTCAGCCGCTTTCGCTCGACGAACGGATTCTGGACCTCGATGTCGTGGCATTGCGCCTGGCCACGGGCGCACCATGCTTTAGAGCCTGTCGCGATCGTTCTGATTCGCGTCATTGCTCTAGCTCTTTGGTGAAGCATGTCTTTTGTCCCGAAACCGGCATCCACTTTCGGGAGACATGCTCTAGGCATTCGGAGCTTTTCGCGCCTTGGCCGGGATCCGAGCCGCACGTCAATCGCTGGTTCATGCTGGGGAACGGGCAGGCCGTTGGCCTCGTCGAGGATCCGGACCAGGGTGTTTCCGTCGTGGTGACGAGATGATGACGGCCACTGGGGGCATCGACTGGCGGCGGCTTCACACGTTTCTTACGGTGGCCGAGGCGGGGAGCTTCACCCGGGCGGGGCGCGAGCTCAACCTCAGTCAGTCGGCGGTAAGCCGCCAGGTCTCGCTGCTCGAGGAGACGTTGAGCACATCGCTGTTTCACAGAAACTCGCGAGGCCTGGTTCTGACCGAGGCGGGCGAGGATTTCTACGAGACCATCCGAGCCATGGCCAACAAGCTGGCCATGGGCGTCGCGCGCATCAACGAGCGTCAGGAGAAGCCCGAGGGTCCGCTGAAGATCACCACCTCGGTGGCCTTCGGATCGTCCTGGCTGACGTCGCGGATGAACCTCTTCCACCAGCTCTATCCCGATATCTCGGTATCGCTGCTCCTGGTCGACAATCTGGAGCTGGACCTGTCTTTGCGGCAGGCGGACTGTGCGCTGCGTTTTGCGCGCCAGACCCAGCTCAATCTGGTCCAGCGCTATCTGATGAAGATTCACTACCGGGTTTTCGCGTCGCGCGACTATCTGGATGCCCACGGTACGCCGGAGACGCTTGACGATCTCGCCAAGCACGAGCTGATCGTCTATGGCGACGAGGTGCCGGCGCCCGTCGACCACATCAACTGGCTGCTCACCATGGACATGCCCGAGGGCGAGACGCGCGAGCCGGCGCTGCGGGTGAACAGTGTCTACGGCATCTATCGGGCCGTCGAGAGCGGGCTCGGGATAGCCGCTCTGCCCTACTACATGAGCGAGCGGTCGCCGAACCTGATCGAGATTCTGCCGAAACTGAAAGGGCCCGCGATCGAGGTCTTCTTCGTCTACCCGGAGGAGCTCCGCCACTCGCGCCGCATTCAGGTGGTGCGCGATTTCCTGGTGGAGCAGGTCAAGAAGGACAAGAAAAAGAACAGCCAGGCCAAGGCGGAAAAGAACGGGAAGGCTTAGGGCCTGTGGACACTTACCTTGCGGATGCTGGTTTTGCGAGATTGGCCCAGCTTTAGGAACGAGGGCGCAGGACATGCGGCGCATATTCAAGCCCGAGTGACGCGGAGATGGGCCAATCTCGCAAAATCCCGCAGGGACGGGTCACATTTGACCGCTGGACGTCGTTGCGAAAAGCTAGAA
>JAKSBI010000610.1 GCA_022361215.1 Hyphomicrobiales bacterium
CGGCATCGATCCGAGGTCCATATCGCGGAGCAGGGCGAGCATCTGCAACATCACGGGACCCTGGCTCCAGAAGTCGCATTTGCAGACCGTGTAGCGCCCGACGTCGAGCCGCACCGGCTCTTCGTACGTTGCCTGATAGGAGGCGAGGTCGTCGCCCGTCAGAAGCCCCGAGTGCCGCTCGCCCGATGCGTCGAGCAGGCTCTGGGTGCGGTAGAAGCCGTCGATGGCCTCCGCGACCCAGCCCGTGTACCAGGCCGCCCGCGCGGCGGCGATCTGTGCCTCCCGGTCGGGCCCGGCGGCCTCGGCCTCGTCGAGAATACGCCGGTAGGTTGCGGCGAGCGTTGTGTTGGCGATCCAGTCGCCGGGCGCGGGTGCCTCGCCGTTGGCGAGATAAGTCTCGGCCGAGGTTGGCCACTGCTCGCGGAAGAGGTCGCGCACGCGGCCGATGAAGGTGGCCATCTTCGGCACCACGGGCACGCCGGTCTCGGCATAGCCGATGGCCGGCTCCAGCACGTCGCGCAGGCGAAACGTACCGTAGTCCCTGAGCAGCATGAGCCAGCCGTCGAACGCCCCCGGCACCACCGCCGGCAGGAGGCCGCTGCCCGGGATGGACGAAAGCCCCAGCTCGCGGAACGCCTCGATGGTGGCCGCCGCCGGAGCCGGTCCCTGGCCGCAGAGCACGCGTACGCCGTCCTCGCTCGCGGCGTGGAAGATCGCCGGCAGCTCGCCGCCCGGCCCGTTCAGATGCGGCTCCGCCACCTGCAGCGTGAAGCCGGCGGCGACTGCGGCATCGAAGGCGTTGCCGCCCTTCTCGAGCACGGCCATGCCGACGGCGGAGGCGAGCCAGTGCGTGCTGGTCACCACGCCATAGGTGCCGAGGATCTCAGGTCGTGTGGTGAACACGTGTGTGCTCCTTACGCGTGACGCTTGTTCGTTGTGTCGTCTGCCACGGTCCCCCTCCCCTTGACGGGGAGGGGTGAGGCTTGAGCCTACTGTTCCCGGGCGCAGAACCGACTAACCCAAATGCTCCCTCAGGAAGGCCAGGGAGCGCTCGCGCGCGGTGGCCGCGCTCTCGGCGTGGTAGGAGCCGCGCTGCTCGCAGTTGAAGCCGTGGCCGGCGGGGTAGATGTGCACCGGCAGGTCGGGCTGGGCGGCGCGAAAAGCCTCGACCC
>JAKSBI010000621.1 GCA_022361215.1 Hyphomicrobiales bacterium
CTGGGCTCCATGCTGGCTGGGCAGGCGTTTGCGAACTCTCCCGTCGCCGCCGTACACGCCCTCGCCTACCCTATAGGCTCGACTTTCCATGTCTCACACGGCCTTTCGAACACACTGGTTCTGCCGCATGTTCTGAGGTTCAATGCGCCGAACGCGGCCGACAGCTATTCGGAAATCGCGACGACTGTGTTCCCGGCGCTTGCCGATGTAGAGCATGGACCGGCGCGCTGCGGCGCCTTTATTGACGAACTCGGTTCCTTGTCGAAGCGGCTCGGGCTGCAAACGAAACTCCGGGATGTCGGAATCCCCAGGGATGCGTTGTCGAAAATGGCGGCGGACGCGATGCTTCAAACGCGGTTGCTGGTCAACAATCCGCGCGAGCTAAGTGAGTCGGACGCATTCGACATATACAAGGCCGCCTGGTAGAGCATTCCGGCCCGCGCAAACAATAAGCCAAAACTCCCAGCTATTGCCGTCGCGATGAGAGAGGATAAACCGACTGTTCCCGCCCAATGACCGGAATGTGCCGGGAGCAGGCCATTGCGGATCGCTTTCCATTCGCCATCACTGCGCCTCGTCGGGGTCCAGTACCGGATCAAGGACAAGCACAAGCCGCGTCTCGCCCGTTCCCTCGATGGGCGGTGAGCGGTGCAGCAGGCCGGATTTCGGACGCTCGGGCCAAAGCGTGCCGCGCAGCAGGATCGGGGCGCCGGTGGGCACGGTGAAAACCCGCCGAGGTTCGGCCCCGTCGGCCGCGACGCCGTATTGCGTGCCCGTCCCCCGATAGGTGCAGACGAGGCGTGCTGTCACGGCGTCGATGTGGAATCTTGTGCAGGCGTTTGTCGTGACGACGTCAAAGCGCAGCCGGAGATATGGCGCGGGCACCAGGTCGGCAAAGATGTCCGCCAGAACCGCGGTATCGTCGACGAGCTGTTCCCGTTCGGCACAGTTCGCGATACCGGCCGCCTCGCAGATCTGGAACACGGCGTCTCGCACGTCCTCAGGGCGCAGGATCACCCGCGCCTGCGGCAGTTGTTCAGGTGGCAGCGCATCGATCCAGGATTGAAATCCCGGCAACATTTGGCGTCTCCAGATCACTGCGGCGCAATCCGGATTATGGATCGCGGACAATCCCGCGGGTGCGTCCACCGCGTCGACTTCGATGGCGGTATCTTTCACGATTTCTCGAACAACGGTCATGCCGCTTGCTCCGCGCGCCGCCAGATCGGGAACGGGTCAGGCAGGTCGGGGAGCGAGTCAGGGCCTGGTGCGAGATCCTCCGGCAGAAGGCAGGCGTCGAGCCGCGCCTTCAAGCGTGGCCAGTCGATGTCGGCACCGATAAAGACAATCTCCTGCCTCCGGTCACCCCAGGGCTCCTGCCAGTTATCGGCCATATACCTGCGCGCAGTGTCATTGTCCGGCCAACGCTCCTTCGGAACGGCGGCCCACCAGGTGCCGAGCGGCGTGATGCTCGACAAGGCGCCTGCCAGCGAGAACTCGGCCACCCAATCGGGCCGCGTGGCAAGCCAGAAATGCCCTTTGGCGCGAATGACACCGGGCATCTCGCCGTTCAGCACAGCCTTCACCTTCTCCGGCACGAACGGACGACGTGCCCGGTAGACGAAACTCGTAACACCGTATTCCTCGGTCTCCGGCACGTGATCGGCGAAGCCGTAAAGCTCCTTGGCCCACATCGGATGTTCGTGCGCCTTCTCGAAATCGAAAAGCCCGGTGTCGAGGATCGCGTCCGCCGGCGCGTCGGAGTGGTTGGTCTCGATGATCCGGGCATCGCCGTTGAGGCTGCCGATGATCTTTCGCGCCGCGTCAACCTGATGTGGCTCCGCGTCGGCAACCTTGTTGAGGATCACCACGTCCGCGAATTCGATCTGGTCGGTCAACAGATGAACAAGCGTCCGTTCGTCCTCTTCGCCCAGCGCCTCCCCCCGGTCGCGCAGGAAGTCGTGACTGGAATAGTCCTTGAGCAGGTTCACCGCATCCACGACCGTCACCATCGTGTCGAGGCGGGCGACGTCCGACAGGCTTTCGCCCTCTTCGTCGCGGAACTCAAAGGTGGCGGCGACGGGCAGCGGCTCGGAGATGCCGGTCGACTCGATCAGCAGGTAATCGAACCGCCCCTCTCCGGCGAGGCGCCGCACTTCGGCGAGCAGATCGTCGCGTAGCGTGCAGCAGATGCAGCCGTTCGACATCTCGACCAGTGTCTCGTCGGTGCGGCTGAGCTCGGTGTCGGCGCGCACCAGGTCGGCGTCGATGTTCACCTCGGACATATCGTTGACGATGACGGCGACGCGCCGTCCATCGCGGTTGTTCAGCACGCGGTTCAGCAGTGTCGTCTTGCCGGCGCCGAGAAAGCCGGAGAGGACGGTGACGGGAAGTCGGTCGATTGCAGACATAGGTCCCTCTTCCAAAGGAATCACAGTGTTATGACCTGATCGGGCATGGCTGGCGCCAATGCAGCGTAGAGCTGCGGGAAGCAGCCGGCCTGAACACCAGCGACCGTGCCCTTCGCCGAAACGTCTCCCTTGCCGCATTGCTCGAGGGTGCCTTCGGCCATGTTGCGGCGCACAGCACATTGGTCGCAGATCATGAGCAGGATGTTCCGGTCCTTCGCGACCTTGGCCAGGCGCTCGCCGACAGGATCGCCCTCACGCAGGCAGAAGAGGTTGTCGTCGAAGAAGAACATTCCGACCACTTCGGCACCGTGCTCGCCGGCCTCGAGCTGCGGCAGGATCATGGTCGCAAGCTTGAACGTGGCGGCCATGTCCGTGGCGAAGATGTAGGCGACTTTCATAATTCGGTTCTCCGTTTGTTTTTTTCTTGGCAGATCAGTGCCCTAGAGCCTGCGCGCTGCCGCACGACGCACATAGCCCGTGGATCTCGATCACATGTCGGGTCGGCGCAAATCCGGATTTGCCGGCGATGCTGGAGAGCTCTTTCAGCAAGTCGGGTGCGACGGTCTCCTCAACGGCACCGCAACCGTCGCAGATCGACAGGATGGAGGCGTGCTTGTGCCGGCCGCACTGGCACGCGATGAACGCGTTGAGGGATTCGAGGCGATGTACGCAGCCGTGCTCCGTCAGCGCGGACAGCGCCCGGTAGATGGTCGGCGGCGCGATCTTCGGATAGGCCTCGCGCAGCTCTCCCAGAACATCGTAGGCTGACAGCGGGACGCGGCGTCGGCGCAGAACCGCCAGCACCTCCGCCTGCATCTTCTTTCCCCGCTTGCCCATGCAATGCCTCCATCGGCCGTTCTCCCGAACGGATACGTTATATCATAACAAGATACAAGAGAGCGATGGGACTATCCGATTGCGGTGCCTCTTGGGATTCTCTTAGAGCGGCAGACCCGCGCCTGGTGATGGATCGGAGCGTACTCGAGCAGCTTCTATGACATTCCGCTACAAAGGCGCGTTTGTAGCCCCTCTCGCTTCGCGCGTTGGACTTGGACAGTGAGCAGATGGTTTCGTTGCCGCCGCACAAGCTTGCGACTTGCCAATGGGCCGCCAAGGCGCCCGAGTCGCTCCACCGTGCGCTCGCCGAATGCGGTCTCGCCGGACCCTGGATCGGTCGCGGCGCCGCAGCCGAAATCCTGTCCAGTGGCGGGGCTTACGCGCTTTGCCTCGAGCTCGGCGAGGCGCTACGGCTCGACCTGCCGCGGCTCGGCGATCCGGTGCTCGATGCAGGCTGGTACATCTATGCCGGCAGCGCCCGGGGCCCGGGCGGGCTTGCGGCGCGGATCGGCCGGCATTTCAGGCGCGACAAGCCGGTGCACTGGCACGTGGACCGGCTGACGACGGTTGCCGGCTATATCGCCGCGCTTGCCGTCCCCGACGGCCGCGAGTGCGCGTTGATCGCGCGGCTCGCGGCGTCATCAGGTTTCGCCGTTCCCCTCCCCGGCTTCGGCAGCTCGGATTGCCGGCGCTGTGCAAGCCACCTGCTGGCTTGGGCGCCGGTCTAGATCCGCTCGACGGTTAACACGTCCTTCGAGACCACGATCGGCGTGACACGTTCGTTGTAGGCGGCGTAGTGGTCGGTTTCGCGGTGGACGGCGAAGGCGGCCGCGTCGTCGTAGACCTCGTAGAGCACGAAATGGTTCTCGTCCTCCGGATTGACGCAGACATCGAACTGGTGGCAGCCGGGCTCCTTGTCCAGCGAGTTCTGCGACTGCTGGAGGATCGCCTCGCGAAAGGTGTCGGCTTCTCCGGGCTTGATGTGAAAGTGGACGACGACGGACAGCATTTGCGTTTCTCCCTGTAAGATCCGCTTCAGCTCGGGAAGCGCGCTTCGAGCTCGGCCACCTGCGCGCTCGTCAGGGGCCGGATGGGCTCCTTGCGCAGCAGCAGGAAGAGCTTGGCCGTCTCCTCCAGCTCCTCCATGGCGTAGACGGCGTCGGCGAGCTTTGTGCCGGCGACGACAGGCCCGTGATTGGCCAGCAGCACGGCGTGGTGCTTGGAGGCCATCTGGCGGACGGCGCCGGCGAGGCCCTCGTCGCCGGGCGGGAAATAGGGCACCAGCGGCAACTTGCCGATCCTCATGACGTAGTAGGCGGTGATCGGCGGCAGCACGTCGTCCGCGTCGATGTCGGCGAGGCAGCTCACGGCCACGGCATGGGTCGAATGCAGGTGCACGACGGCGCCCGTGGCAGGGCGCTCCTCGTACATGGCGACGTGCAGGAAGGCCTCCTTGGTGGGCTTGTCGCCGGAGATATGGCGCCCTTGCGCGTCGAGCTTGGAGATCCGCGCCGGGTCCAGATGGCCAAAGGACGTGCCGGTCGGCGTCATCAGCCAGCCATCCTCCAGGCGCACGCTGATATTGCCGGAGGAGCCGAAGGTGAGACCGCGCTCGAACATGGAGCGCGCAAAGCGCGCGATATCCTCGCGGATCCGCGTCTCGCTCATGGGAGCATCCCCAGGGCCTTCTCGAAGAAGTCTTCCGCCCCGAAGTTCCCGGACTTGAGCGCCAGGGCCAGATCCGGATCGCCCATGGCCCGCGTCCAGGGCACGCCGGGGTCGATCTCGGGCCCGATTTCGAGCGCGCGAAAGCCGAGCGCCTGGGTCACGGCGCCGGAGGTCTCGCCGCCGGCGACGATCAGACGTCGTACGCCGTTCGCCACCAGGCCCTGCGCGATGTGCCCGAACATGCGCTCGACCAGATCGCCGGCCTCGGACCGGCCCAAGCTTTCCTGGATGGCACGGATGCGCTCGGGCTCGTCCGACGAATAGATCAGCACCGGGCTCTGCGGGTCCTGCGCCAGCGCCCAGTCCACGGCCTCGCGCGCCGACCGCTCGGCGTCCTCGACGGTCAGCGGATCGATCAGCAGGCCGGGCCAGAGACGGCGCGCATGGGCCACCTGCAGGCGCGTCGCGTCCGAGCAGCTCCCGGCCAGGATGGCCGGCCGGCCGTCGATGGCCGGCAGGGCCGCTGTCGCCGGCGCGCCCAGCCGCCCCTGACGGCGGAAGTTCTCGGGCAGGCCCATAGCGACGCCCGATCCGCCCGTGATCAGCGCGAGGTCCGCGCACGCCTCTCCGATCGCCTCCAGGTCCGCGTCGGTCACGGCGTCGACGATGGCGAAGCGGCGGCCCTCGGATCGCAGCGCGTCGAACCGCTGCCGGATCGCGCCCGCGCCGTCGCGGACGGCGGCATAGTGCACCAGGCCGACCTGGTGCGGCGTCTGGCGCGACAGCACGCTGACCAGATTGGCGTC
>JAKSBI010000303.1 GCA_022361215.1 Hyphomicrobiales bacterium
AACGCCACCATCGAGGCGGCGCGCGCCGGCGAGGCCGGCAAGGGCTTCGCCGTGGTGGCTTCGGAGGTCAAGGAGCTGGCCGCGCAGACCGCCAAGGCCACGGAGTCCATCTCCGAGCAGATCACCGCGATCCAGTCGGAAACCGAGGTCTCCGTGGACGCGATCCGCGGCATCGCCGAGACCATGGGCGCGGTCTCGTCCTCGACCGAGGCCATTGCCGTGGCCGTCGAGCAGCAGGGGGCGTCGACCTCCGAGATCTCCCACAACATCCAGCAGGCCGCGGGCGGCACCGGCGAGGTCAACCAGATCATCACCCGCGTGACGGACACCGCGAGCAAGAATCGGAAAACGGTGGGCGAGCTGCTGGCGGCCAACAAGGACGTGTCTCAGAGCGCGGAGAAGCTGCGCAACGTCGTGGACGACTTCCTGGAGAAAGTGGCGGCGGCCTGATCCGGCCCTGTGGCCGTCGTCCGAGCCGCATGCGCGACGACACGCCCCACCGAGCTTGCAGGAGTGGTGCCCCAGGCCGGACTCGAACCAGCACGCCCTTGCGGACAACAGATTTTGAGTCTGTCGCGTCTACCAATTCCGCCACTGGGGCCTAGGCCATGACCTAGTGCGCGCGGATGATAGCCATGGGCGGCAGCCCGTCAACGGCCATGCGCGCCATCGCTCACTGGCGCATGGACAAGCGCCGCCCGCGCGGCTAAGAGGCCGCATGCTGAGACGCCTCTATGACTGGACCATGGCGCTGGCGGCGCATCCGCGCGCGCCCTGGGCGCTGACCGGCGTGGCCTTCGTCGAGAGCTCGGTGTTCCCGATCCCGCCGGACGTCATGCTGATCCCGATGGTGCTGGCGGAGCGCATGAAGGCCTGGGCCTATGCCGCCATGGCCACCGTCGGCTCGGTGCTCGGCGGCATCGCGGGCTACGCCATCGGCTTCTTCCTGTTCGAGCTGATCGGCAAGCCGATCCTGGCGATTTACGGCTATTCGGACGCCTTCGCCGACTTCGCCCAGCGCTACAACGACTATGGCGCCTGGATCGTGTTCATCGCGGGGGTGACGCCCTTCCCCTACAAGGTGATCACCATCGCCAGCGGCGCGACCCAGCTCAATTTCCTCGTCTTCGTCGTAGCCAGCGTCGCCGCGCGGGGCCTGCGCTTCTTCCTGGTGAGCGCGCTGCTCTACTGGTTCGGGCCGCCGATCCGGGATTTCATCGAGCGCCGTCTTGGTCTCGTCACGACCGTGTTCTTAGTTCTCTTGATTGGCGGCTTCGTGATGCTCAAATATGTCCACTGAACCATGACCGCAGAAGCCCTCACATCCAAGACGATGTCGCCGCCCGCGCTGGCGTCCGGGCTTGTGTGCCTGGCGGCGCTCGCCGCCGTCACCACCGCGCTCGGCTTCGAGCATATCGGTGGCTACGCACCCTGCCCGCTTTGCCTGCAGGAACGCTGGGCCTACTATTTCGCCGTGCCCACCGGCCTCGCCGCCTTCCTGCTGGCGCGTGCCGGCCATATGAGGGCCGCGGGCGCGCTGCTTGTGCTCTGCGCACTCGGTTTTTTGATCAACACCGGTCTCGGCGTCTACCACGCCGGCGCCGAATGGAAGTGGTGGCCGGGGCCCGCGAGCTGCGGCGCGGGCGCAGGCGTCACGACAGGCGCCGGCGGCATGCTGGACGCCCTCAACCAGACCCGCGTGATCCGCTGCGACGAAGCGCCCTGGCGGCTCTTCGGGCTCTCCTTCGCCGGCTACAACGCGGTGATCTCGCTGGGCCTGGCGGGTATCGCGGCGTTCGGGGTTTGCAGCAGGGTCGGTCGGCAGGAGCGCTAAGGAATTTTTGTCGCTCACGGCTGTTCCGAGCGCTCCGCGCTCGGGCCTGCGCGGGCGCCCGAGACCAGGACCGGGTCCCGTGGGGCAGAGTCACGAGTCGTTGAGGACCCGTGTCGCGGGGCGATGGGGCTGACATCGGTCTCGGGGTGCCATGCGGACACGTTTGGCCGTGGGGCTGTCTCTATCTCGCTCGCGGCTGTTCCTCGCTTCGCTCGGGCCTGCGCGGGCGCCCGAGACCAGGACCGGTTCCCGCGAAGCCGATTCACGAGCGGTTAAGAACCCGTGTCGCGGGGCGATGGGTCTACCATCGGTCTCGGGGTGCCAGACGGACGGGCCTTGCCGCAGCGCAGGGACCGGCCCTTTGGGGCCGAGCGCGCGACTGCGCGCCGCCCGGCCAGGGCGCCCCCGCGGAGGCCCGAGCGTAGCGAGGAATAGCCGTGAGCGAAAACTAAGGCTCCAGCTCGGCGTCCCAGTAGAGATAGTCCAGCCAGCTCTCATGCAGGTAGTTGGGCGGGAACAGGCGGCCGTTGCGGTGCAGCTCGTAGACGGTCGGGCGGTAGGGCTTCTGGGCCGGCCACATGCGGGCCTGCCTGGGCATCTTGCCGCCCTTCTTCAGGTTGCAGGGCGCGCAGGCCGTGACCACGTTGTCCCAGCGCGTCTGGCCGCCACGCGAGCGCGGGATCAGGTGGTCGAAGGTCAGGTCGTCATTGTGCCCGCAATACTGGCAGGCGAAGCGGTCGCGCAGGAAGACGTTGAACCGGGTGAAGGCCGGATAGAGCGCCGGCCGCACATAGCTCTTCAGCGACACCACGCTCGGCAGCTTCATCTCGAAGGAGGGGCTGTGCACCCGCCGGTCGTATTCGGAGACGATGTTGACCCGATCCAGGAAAACAGCTTTCACGGCCTCCTGCCAGCTCCACAGCGACAGGGGGTAGTAGCTGAGCGGACGATAGTCCGCGTTCAGAACCAGGGCCGGAAAGGCCTCCGGCGATGCAGCCGCGACGCTCACGGTTGGCTTCCCTGCATTGTGTCCCTTATCCGACTCAACTGCTAAAGCCGTCACCGACGACGCTGCCATACTAGTCGCGTGTGTCAGCTTTTTGAAGAAGACAGGGTTTTTGCCGCCCAAGCCCCTGTTTTCGCTAGCGATCGCCGGAGCTTGGACCCGACAGGGCCCGGCTGAGGAACTGCCCGCCGAGGCGCAGGCCCTCCGGATCGATGCCGTGGCCGACGCCTTCGCTCACATGCCACTCCACCGCCAGGCCGGCCGCGGCCAGCCCCTCGCGGGCGTGGCTCAAGGCCTCGACCGGGATCACGTCGTCGCGGTCGCCGTGCACGAGCAGGATCGGCGGCCGGGCCTTGCGCTCGCCCGGCAAATGCTCGGGCCCGGCGAGCGCGCCCGAATAGCCGACGACGACCGCCGGCCCCACCTCGCGCCTGAGGCCTACATGCAGCGCCATCATCGTGCCCTGGCTGAAGCCGACGAGGCCGAGCGCATCGCCCGCGAGCCCATGCCGCGCAAGCTCCGCATCGAGAAAAGCGTCGAGCCCCGGCCCGGCCTCGCGCACGCCCCGCCAATACTCCGCCGGGTCGCGAAAGCTCAGGCCGAACCACTGCCGCCCGAAGGCGGAGATGGCGCAGGGCTCCGGCGCGTTCGGCGCCACGAAGGCCGCGTCCGGCAGCAGCCCCGCCCACTCGCGCCCGAGCCCGATCAGATCGGACCCGTCGGCGCCGTAGCCGTGGCAGAGCACGACGAGCTGCCGAGCCGCCCCGCCGCTCGCCGGCGCCAGGCGGGGACCGTCAATCGCGGAAGCGGAAGATGTCATGAACCGTTCTTCTCCGGTACGCGTTCGCACCTATCGTCCTCAAAGCGGCGTATCCGAGCTGGTTTCTCGAACCACGCGATAGTAGGCCCAGAGCATGCGCGCCGCCACCGAGCGCCAGGGCCGCCAGGGCTCGGCGTGATCGATCATCTCAGCCAGCGTCGGCCGCGCATCGAGCCCGACGGCGTCCTGCACCGCGAGCTGCAACGCCAGGTCGCCCGGCGCCCAGCCGTCGGCGCGGCCGAGGCAGAACATGATGTAGATATCGGCGGTCCAGGGCCCGATGCCTTTCAGCGCGGTCAGCCGCTCCCGCACCTCGTCATCGTCCGCCTTGGCCAGCTTTTTCAGATCGATGTCGCCCGCCGCCAGCGCCTCGGACACCGTGCGCAGGGTCCTGATCTTGCCTGCCGAGAGGCCGGCGCCGCGCAGAGCCTCGTCGGTCTGGGCGAGCAGCACGTCCGGATCGAACGGCGTCACCAGCGCCGCGACGCGCTCCCAGATGGCGCTGGCGCTCGCCACCGAGAGCTGCTGGCCGACGACGATGCGGGCGAGCCCGGGAAAGCCGTTCGGCCGGCGGCGCAGCGGCGGCGGGCCCGCGCGCCCATGCACCTCGCGCATATGGGGGCAGGCCTCGACCAGCGCCGCCACGCCGTCCGCGACGTCCCGCTTGGTCTTGATGATGCGATGGCTCATGGCTGGACAGGTTCTGTCGATCCGCTGGCAGAGAGCGTAAGTATACCCACATGAGCACGAGGCCAATCTTCCGATTCGCGCCGAGCCCCAATGGCGAGCTGCATCTGGGCCACGCCTACTCAGCGCTGGTCTCCTTCGACATGGCGCGCCGCCTTGGCGGACGCTTCCTGCTGCGCATCGAGGACATCGACGTGGGCCGCTGCCGGCCCGAATTCGAGGCGCGGATCCTGGAGGACCTGGCCTGGCTCGGCCTGGAATGGGAGGAGCCGGTGCGGCGCCAGTCCGAGCATTTCGAGACCTACCGCGACGCGGCCGCACGGCTCGAGGATCGCGGCCTGCTCTATCCCTGCTTCGCCACCCGCAAAGAGATCGCCAAAGCCGTCTCGGCCGCCAGCGAGCCCCTCACCGATCCTGACGGCGCGCCGCTCTATCCGGGCCTCTATCGCGGCGCGCCCCGGGCGGAGATCGAGCGCCGCCGGGCGGCGGGCGAGGCCCATGCCTTGCGCCTCGACCTGGAGCGGGCCGTGGCCGCGGCCTGGGAGCGGGCCGGCGCCGACATCGCGTTCACCGAACTCGCCGCCGACGGGCGGCACGAAGCCGTGCACACGGCCGAGCCGGGCCGCTGGGGCGATACGGTGATCGTGCGCAAGGACGTGCCCACCAGCTACCACCTTTCGGTGGTGGTCGACGACGCGCTCCAGGGCGTGACCCATGTCACGCGCGGCCGCGATCTCTTTGCAGCGACGGACCTCCACAGGCTCCTGCAGATCCTGCTGGACCTGCCCGAGCCGCTCTATCATCACCACGGCCTGATCGCGGACGCCGAAGGACGCAAGCTCTCCAAGAGCCACGAGGACCGCAGCCTGCGGAGCCTGCGCGATCATGGCGCCACACCCGCCGACATCAGACGCATGGTCGGGCTTAGGGCCTTAGGCGAACGTTAAGCCGGCCCGGCGACACTCGAAGCTCCCAAATCGCATGGGGGCCTCCCGCCGTGCCGCGAAAATCTGCCTCAGACAAGGCGCTCGCCGCCCGCGTCCAGGAGCTCGAGCAGGCCCTGGCCGCCGAGACGCGCGCCCGCGAGGCGGCGGAGGCGGCCTTCGCCGCCCGGTCCGAGCTGCTGGCCACCGTCAGCCACGAGGTACGCACGCCTTTGGGCGCGATCATCGCCATGGCCGACCTGCTGCTGAATGGCAAGCTGGACGCGCGGCAGCGCCGCTATGCCGAAGCCCTGCGCCAGTCGGGAGGCAGCCTGCTGGCGGTGCTCAACGACGTTCTCGATCACTCCAAGCTGGAAGCGGGCCGGTTCGAGCTGGAGCCCGTGGCTTTCGCTCTGCCGCAGCTCATGCAGAGCGTGGCCGCCGCCGTCGCCGCGCGCGCGCAAGAGAAAGGCCTCGAAAGCGCCCTGACCATGGCGCCCGACTGCCCCGACCAGATCGTGGGCGATCCGGTACGGCTGCGCCAGATCCTGGACAACCTGACCGATAACGCCCTCAAGTTCACCGAGACGGGACGGGTGGACCTCGCCGTGGCGTGCAGCGCGGAGGACGCCGACAGGGTTCTGCGCTTCGAGGTGCGCGACACGGGGCCCGGCCTCTCCGAGGCGCAGATCGAGGGCCTGTTCCAGCCCTATGCCCAGGCGGACAGCTCGGTGGCGGTGACCTATGGCGGCACCGGTCTCGGCCTGACCATCGCACGCCGGCTCGCGGAGCTGATGGGCGGCAGCCTCGGCTGCGAGAGCGTGGAGGGCGAGGGCAGCCTGTTCTGGTTCACGGCACGGGTGGCCGCCGCCCTGCCGATGGACGAGCCGGCCGTGGACGGCGCGGAACCGGACCACGGCCTCGGGCCGCTGCGCGGTCATGTTCTGATTGTCGACGACAACCACATCAACCAGATGCTGATCGCTGCTTATCTGGAGAAGTTCGGCGTCACCTTCAAGGCGGTGAAGAGCGGCCGCGAAGCACTGCGCGAGCTGCGCGAATCCGCCGTCGATCTGGTGCTCATGGACGTCATGATGCCCGAGCTGGACGGGCTCCAGACCACCCGCTTCATCCGCGCCATGGACGGGGACGCGGCCAAGGTGCCGATCATCGCCCTCACCGCCAACGCCATGAAGGCCGACCGCGACGCCTATCTCGCCGCCGGCATGGACGACTATGTGTCCAAGCCCGTCGGCGCCAAGGCCCTGTTCAAGGTGATCGCGGCCTTTCTGCGGCCGGCCCAGGACCGCCGTGCGCAGCCGGCATGAGCCCGCCCGGCCCTCGGAGCCTGTCCCGCTGCCCCTCCTGCAACAGCCAGTCCCGGACGGCGACGAGGCTCGGGTTGTCCGCCTTGGCGCGATGATAGACGAGCTGCACCGGATGCCCGGACCGGCGCGAGGCCTCGAACGGGCGGACCAGCCGCCCCTGCTCCAGGTCCTCGCGCACCAGCGCCTCGATCCCGATGGCGACGCCGAGGCCTTCTATGGCGGCGTGGTAGGCGAGGTTGCTGCTTTCGAAATGCAGCCCTTTCCGCGGATCGACCTCCGTCACGCCTGCGATCTTGAGCCATTTCTGCCAATCGGCCGGGCGCGGATCGCTGTGCAGCAGGGTTTGCCCCGCGAGATCCCGCGGCTCGCCAAGCGACGCCGCCAGCTCGGGCGCACAGACCGGGAAGGTCACCACATCCACCAGCTTGTCGGTCACCAGACCGGGCCGCGCCTCGCCTTCGCGCACGACTTCTATGGCCATGTCGTTGCCGCTGCGCTCGAAATCCACGGGGTTCAGCGAGGTGGTCAGACGGATATCGATCTGGGGATAGTGGTGGTGCAGAGATCCCCAGCGCGGCATCAGCCAGCGAATGGCGAAGGTGGGATAGGCCAGGATCGACAGGCTCGGCCCGGCGCTGGCGTCGTGGACACGCGCTGCCGCATCGGCGATCTGGCGCAGGGGCGTCCGGATCTCCTCCAGGAACTCGCGGCCCAAAGGCGTGAGCTCGACGCGCCTGTTGTAGCGAACGAAGAGGCGCCGCCCGAGAAAGACTTCCAGGCTCTGGATCTGCCGGCTCACCGCCCCGGCCGTCACGTTCAGCTCCTTGGCGGCCAGCAGAAAGCTCAGATGGCGGCCGGCGGCTTCGAATGCCTTCAAGGACGCGCTGGACGGCAAATGCTGCATTTCGGCGCCTCTCGGTTGAAGAAAGCTCAATCGAGCTTACCCGAAAACTCGTTTGTCCGCATCGGCGGCGGGGCCCAGGATGAGCGCAAGGCCGCGCAAGCCAGCGCTCCAGCCGGCAGGGCCCGCGCAGCCGCACGGGGAGGGAGAGCCGCATGGACATGTCGAAGCTCGCTCTGACGACCGGGACAAGGCCCGCTTCCGACAGAATTGCGCCCGACTGTCACGGCCTGAACTTCTTCGACATCGACCGAAGCCTCCAGGACCTGCTGACCCTCTATCTGCCGGAAGAGCTGCGCGCGCACATGCTGCCGCACTATCGCAAGCTCGGTCGGATCGCCGGCGACAGGCTCGACACGCTGGCCCGCCTGGCGGACCGGCACGGACCCGTCCTGCATCCCCGCGACGCCATGGGCCGCGACGAGGACTGGATCGAGTTCCACCCGGCCTATCGCGAGATGGAGCGGATCGGCTTCGGCCAGTTCGGCATGGCCTGCATGTCGCGCCGGCCCGGCGTGCTGGGCTGGCCGGAGAAGGTGCCGCCGCCGGCCAAATACGTCTTCCAGTACATTTTCGGCCAGTCCGAGTTCGGGCTGCTCTGTCCGATCTCCGCGACGGAGACCACGGCCATGCTGCTGGAGCGCTACGGCGACCGCGGGATCAAGGCCAGGTTTCTCGAGCGCATGTGGAGCCAGGATCTCGACGCGATCTGCAAGGGCGCCCAGTTCATGACCGAGAAGACGGGCGGTTCGGATGTCAGCGGCATCGCGCTCTGCGCCCGTCAGGAGGCGGGCCAGTGGCGCCTCTACGGCGAGAAGTGGTTCTGCTCCTGCGCCGATGCCGACGTGGCCCTGCTGCTGGCGCGGCCGCAGGGCGCGCCGCCCGGCAATGCGGGGCTCGGCCTCTTCGCGCTGCCGCGCCGGCTTGAGGACGGCAGCCGCAACAGCTATCGCATCGTCCGGCTGAAGGAGAAGCTGGGCACCCGCTCGATGGCCTCGGGCGAGATCGTTTTCGAGGGCGCCATCGCCTACCCGCTCGGCGACGTCGGCGCCAAGGCGAACGCCGGCCTGAAGATGATGATGGATCAGGTCAACCTGTCCCGGCTCTCCCATGGGGTCCGCGCCGCGGCCATGATGCGCCGCTGCCTCAACGAGGCCCTGGTCGCGGCCCGCAACCGCCGCGCCTTCGGCGAGACCGTCATCGACAAGCCGCTGCTGCGCCGCCAGCTCATGAAGCTGATGCTGCCGACCGAGCAGGCGCTCTCGGTGGCCCTGTTCACCGCCACCCAGCTCCAGGCCGCGGACGAAGGCGACGAGGTCGCCGGGCGCCTGACCCGGATCCTGACCCCGGTCCTGAAGCTGCGCGCCTGCCGAGACAACATCGCCGTCGCCACCGGGGCCATGGAGGTACGCGGCGGCAATGGCTACATCGAAGACTGGGTCAACGCCCGGCTGACGCGCGACGCGCATCTGGGCGTGTTGTGGGAGGGCACCTCGAACATCAACGCCCTCGACGTGACCAACCGCGCCAT
>JAKSBI010000785.1 GCA_022361215.1 Hyphomicrobiales bacterium
CAGCCTGCGCACGCCGGCGTCGTTCTGCGGCGTCGCCGGCTTCCGGCCGTCCCCCGGCGTGGTCCCGGCGACCACCAGCGCCGTGGGCCTGTCGCCCTTCTCGGTGCTCGGCCCCATGGGGCGCACCGTGGCCGACACCCACCTGCTGCTCAAGGCCCAGCTCGACCGCGACAAGCGCGACCCCTTCTCGAGCGGGGACGGACTCTACATTCCGGAGACCCTGTCGCCCATCGACCTGGGCTCGGTCCGGGCGGCCATCTCCGTCGATCTCGGCTGCGCGCCCATCGATGCCGCGATCCGCGAGACCTTCGAGGCGCGCACCGCCGCGTTCCGTCACGTCTTCGCGGAGGCGCAGGACCGCGACCCGGATCTCGGCGACGTGCACGAGGCCTTCGAGATCCTGCGCGGCGTGAACTTCGTGGCGGCCCATCGCGAGCGGCTGGAGAAGCACCGCGACCTGCTCGGCCCCAACGTCATCGACAACACCGAGCGCGGCATGGCCTATTCCCTGCCGGACGTCGCCCGGGCCTTCGTGGAGCAGACCAGGATGGCGCGCGCCTTCGTCGATCTCTTCGAGGAGGTCGACGTGCTGATCTGCCCGGCCGCGTCGGTCAGCCCGTTCCCGCACGAGCAGCTCTATGTGGACGAGATCAATGGCGAGGCCATGCCCACCTATATGCGCTGGCTGGCGATCACCTACGGGCTGACCATGGCGATCCCCAGCGTCTGCTGCCTGCCCTGCGGCGTCGACCCGCTCGGCATGCCCTTCGGCATTCAGGTGGCCGGGCCGAACGGCGCCGATGCGCTGGTGCTGGAGGTGGCCCACAGCCTGGAGCGGGTGCTGGCGGAGAACCCGGAGACGGCGCGGCCGGTCCCGGACCTGGCCAAGCTCGAGGCGGGCGCATGACCCACGGCATCGTCAGCGCGCCGCAGCCGGAGGCGGTGGAGGCGGGCGCCGAGGCGCTGGAGAAGGGCGGCAACGCCGTCGACGCAGCGATTGCCTGTGCCTTCGTGCAGACCGCGGTGGACCCGCAGATGTGCGGTATCGCCGGCTTCGGCTCCATGCAGCTCTACCTGCCCGAGCGCGGGGCGCATCTCTTCCTCGATTTCCACGGGCGCGCGCCGCTCGCCGCCCGCGAGGACATGTGGGCGGACCGGATTCTCGGCGAGACTGAGGACGGCTTCGGGTTCCTCCTCGAAGGCCGGGTCAACGAGATCGGCTACGGCTCCATCACCACGCCCATGACCTTGAAGGCGCTGGACACGGCGCTCGGCCGCTTCGGCACCATGGGCCTCGCCGAGGTTATGGAGCCGGCCATCCGCTATGCCGAGGACGGCTTCGCGGTGCGCCCGCATGTGCGCAACTACTGGATGCAGACGGAGAACGCCGGGCGTGGCCCGCATTCCGACTACCTGACCAAGGACCCGGCGGCGCGAAAGATCTAC
>JAKSBI010000477.1 GCA_022361215.1 Hyphomicrobiales bacterium
GTGAGGGCGCGCTTTGGCGTTGCGGCGCTTTTCGAGGAGGTCGACCAGGGCCTCGGCAACAAGCGCCTGGAACTGCCGTCCCTCTTCCTTGGCGAGCGCGCGCACTTCGCGCAGCAGTTCAGCCGGCGCTTGCGTTGCGAACTTTTCCTGCTTGAGGGCCATGGGCCAACTCCATCCTGAAGATCCATAGCTCTTGCATCTTGACACATCATGAAATGTCAAGAAATGCCGATATTCCGGTATTTTTGACGGCGAAGCCGCCTGTATTGTCACGAGACCTCGGACCCGGATCCACGTCCCGCGTCCCCGGCAGGCCACGCAAACCAGGCCATCAGGACGATCGGCACCCCGAGCGCGAGCCAGGAGACGACGTCCCAGAGGCCGTCGCCGAGGAGCGCCGCGACGAGGCCGACGACGCTGAGAAGGCCGATTGCGAGCGGCGCAGCGAAGATCTCGTAAGGAGACCGCTCGCGCCGCCGGTCGCGCTGTCCATGGGCCGTCATGCCGGCCGCGACCGCGCAGGGGCTCCGGCGCGCCGCCCGCGCTTCAGCGCCTTGAGGCGCGCCTCGACCGGGATCTTGCGCCGGGCGAGCCAGAGATAGAGGCCGCTCCCCAGAACGACAATGGCGACGACGGTGAGAATGGCCCAGATGATCTTCAGGGGCATGCCGCCATAGTCGCCGAAATGGAGCGGCTGGGAGACCAGGAGCACCTGCACATAGAGCGGCAGGTCCCGCCTGGCGACCACCGTGCCGGACTGCGCGTCGATCATGACCGGCTTCAGCAGCTTCGAGGTCCAGGGCGTGGTGCCTTGCATGAAGGCGATGAAGTGGTTCGGGCTCGCGAAGCGCGTGCCCGGGAACGCCATGAAGCTGAGGTCCATCTCGGGTTCCGCCGCGCGGGCCGCCCGAACGGCCTTGTCCACGGAGACCGGCCCCTCGAGAGGCGCGGCGTCCCGGAAAGGGGCCGTCATCTCGGCAAGCTGCGTCGCCCGCCATTGCCCGAAGATCGGGATCGACAGGGTGTTGATGACGCCGGTGACGCCGACGACCATCACCCAGACCAGGGTAACGATGCCCAGCAGATTGTGCAGGTCCAGCCACTTCAGGCGCGCCGAGCGGTCCCGCCGCACGGCGCCGAAATCGAGCCTGCGCATGAACGGGCCATAGAGCACCGTCCCCGAGACGAGAGAGGCCGCGAGCAGCAGCCCCATGCCCCCGAGAAACAGGGTGCCGGGCAGCCCGGCGAACATGTCCACATGCAGCCGAAGCAGGACGTTCATGATCCCCTGATTGACGGGATAGGCATGCAGGAACGCGCCGCTGCGCGCGTCATAGGTGAAAAAGGCGGTGAGGCCCGCATCCTCCAGCGTCTCGGCCGTACGCACGAACCAGACGTCCGGCTCGTCCGGATCGCGGACCAGAAACTGCACCGCGTCGCCGGGCCGCCTGCGGCGGGCGTCGGCCACGATAGCGTCGAGGCTCGCAGGCCCCGCCACGGCCGCCATGGGCGGCGGATCGACGCTGTAGCCCAACGCATGATCGATCTCGTGATGGAAGATCAGCGGCAGCCCGGTCACGCACAGCATCAGCAGGAAGACCGTGCTGACCAGGCTGGTCCACTTATGAACGAGAAACCAGGTCTTCAAGGACGGTCGCTCCCGCGCTACCAGCGGACTTTGACGCTGCCGACGACGTTTCTGGTGGTGCCATATGTGCAGAACGTGCCGCCTCTGACGAAACAGGAGGCGATGTACTCCTCGTCGAACAGGTTCTGCACGTTCAGCGCGAGTTTGAGCGCACCCCTCTCATAGGAGAGGGCGGCATCGGCCAAGGTAACGCTCGGAGCCTCGATCGTGTTGGGAACGTCGACGAAGGTCCGGCCGATATAGCGAACGCCCGCGCCCACGCCGAAGCCTTGCAGGGGCCCGCTCTGGACCGTGTAGTCCGCCCAAAGCGAGGCCGTGGTCTCGGGCGTCTGGCCCGGCGTGGCACCGATCTCGGCGGGGTTCGCGCTCTCGGTGATCTCGAGATCGAAGTGCGTGAAGCTGGCGATCAGGTCGAGCCCCGATGCCAGGCTGGCCACGGCGCTCACCTCCACGCCGCGCGAGCGCGCCTCGCCGGTCTGCACCGAGAAGAACGTCGCGGGGTCCGTCTCGGTGAAATTTTGCCGGGTCAGGTCGAAATACGCCGCGGTGATGAAGCTCTTCCGGCCCGGCGGCTGATACTTGACGCCGATCTCGTATTGCTGGCCCGTTTCGGGCTCGAAGGCGTTACCGCCGCTATCGGTGCCGGAAACCGGAAGGAAGGACTCCGCGTACCCGGCATAGGGCGCCAGCCCCATGTCCGACTTGAAGACGAGCCCGACGCGCCCGGTGAACGCCTCGTCGTCCTGATCGGTCTTCGTGTCGGCCAGGAAATCGCTGAGCTCGGAGCTGGCCCAATCGTGCCGGCCACCGAGAGAGAGGATCCACTTGCGGTTGAACCTGATCTGGTTCTGAGCGTAGAGGCCCGTCTGGGTCTCGGTCGCGTCGGTGTCGGTGATGAGCGGCGCGGCCGCGACCGGAACCGGCGCGCCGTAGACCGGCGCGAACACGTCGAGCGGCGGCGTAACGCCGAACGGCACGGGGCCGGAAAAGCTCTGCCGCGACCTGACATCGACGTGCTGATAGTCGAGGCCGAGCAGCAGCGTATGCTCCAGCTTCCCGGTCCTGAACTTCGCCTCGGCCTGAGTGTCGACGGTAAAGCTCCGCAATTCGCCGAAGTTGCCGAAGAGCGAGCGGTCGAGCGTACGCAGGTCCGGCTGCAGCGCGGCACCGATGAACCGTCCATCGCCGAAGATCGAGACATCGTCCAGGTCGCTGCTGAGGTACCGGGCGTTCTGCCGCAAGGTCCATATGGGGCTGGCGACGTGCTCGAACAGCGACGTTATGGAATATTCGCTTCGCTCGTACCGGTCGACCGCAGGCTCGCCGGTGAACAGGCTGGTCGACAGGCGCCCGTTGGGGTTGCCCGTCAGCGTGCCGGGGCCCGGATAGGCCTGCGACGATTTCGTCTCATCGTCCTGGTAGTGGGCGAGGATCGTCAGGGTCGTCCGGTCGCCGGGTCTCCAGGTGACGGCCGGCGCCAGAAAGATGCGGTCGTCCTGAATGAAGTCGACCTGCGTATCGCTGTCCCTGACCAGCCCCGTCATGCGATAGGACAGCCTGCCGGCTGCGTCCACGCGACCGCCGAGATCGAACTTGCCCTGGACATGGTCGTGGCGTCCCACATCGAGCTCGACCTCCCGAAACGTCGTACCGGTCGGCCGCTTGGAGACGTAGTTCACCAGCCCGCCGGGCGCCCCCGCGCCATAGAGAACCGACGCCGGCCCCTTGGGCACCTCGATGCGTTCCGCGCCATAGGGCTCCAGGGCGTAGCTGATGGCGAAACCGGGGTTCCGGAGTTGCAGCCCGTCCTTGAACAGACCCTGCGTATCGGCATCGAAACCGCGGATCTTCAGAAAGGTCAAACGCGGCTCGAACCCGAAATGCTCGGCCGAGACGCCGGGCGTGTAGCGTAGCGCCTCCGTCAGCGAATTGGCCCGCTGCGCTTCGATCTGATCGGCGGTGACGATGGAAATGGACTGGGGCGTCTCGATCAGCGGCGTCCCGGTCTTGGTGGCGGACGCGCTCACCGTCGCCACGAAGCCGTCGACCGGCTCCCACGGGCGTTCCTCGGCCGATTCAGCAACCGACGGCGCGCCGTCCCCGGCCTGGTCGGTCGCCTCTCCGCGAACCGTGATGGTGTCGAGCGGTGTGCTGGATTGCTGAGCGCGGGCCTGCGATGCCGGCACATTCAGGATCGCTGCCGACAACGCAGCAGCGACCGTCATCCGGACGAATCCGGACCTTCTTCTCAACGCGATGCGCATTCATTGCCCCCCGGATGGCTGTGCGACTTGTTCAGTCCTGGTCCATGTCCCGACCCTTGTGACCGGGCCTAAAACATGATCTCAAGCGCCATCTTTTCTAGAATTCATGACTTTTGGAGTCAAGTTTTCGGGTGGCAGAAAATCGCGGGCCGTGCAGGCAGGGCGTCAGGCGTCGCGCGGGGCGCCAAGGCGGGCGCGGTGCGGCGCGAACAGGCAGGCACATGCCAGAATAATGCCGGAGACGGTAGCGATCATGCCGGCGGCGCTGACCGCATTGTCGTAGCCCAGCCACAGCGGCCCGTAGCCGGCGAGCACATAGCCCGCCACTGCCGACAGCACCGCGAAGACGACGCTCCACAGCACCTGCATCTCCAGCCGGTCGGTCATCAGCCGCGCCGCGCCCGGCGGGCAGATGAACATGGCGATGACGATGATCGAGCCCACCGCATCGAAGGCCGCGACGGCGGCGACGGCGGCCACCACGACCAGGGCGAAGCTCAAAAGCGCGGTCGGGATACCGATGGTGCCGGCGAAGCCTTCGTCGAAGGTGGAGAGCTTCAACGGCCGCCAGAAGACCAGCGTCAGCAGCGCGATCAGCGCCGCCACCGCGGCCATGCGAGGGAGCTCCGGCGGCAGCTCCGCCAGCACCTGTGCATCGAGCAGCGCGCCCCAGTCGTCGGCCGCCAGCCAGATCAGGCTTTCCAGATTGCCGTAGAGCGCGTGCTGCACATCGAGATGGACCGAGCTCGTATCGCTTTGCTCCAGCAGCAGCACGCCGGCGGCGAACAGCGACGTGAAGGCCACGCCCATGGCCGCGCCCGGCTCGATCCGGCCGAGCCGCTTGATGGTCTCGATCAGGATCACTGCGACCACCGCGGCACCGGCGGCACCGAACATCATCGGCCAGGTGGAGATCGCCCCGGTCAGCAGGAACGCGACCACGATGCCGGGCAGCACCACATGGCTGATGGCGTCGCCGATCAGCGCCTGGCGGCGCAGGATCAGGAAATTGCCGGGCAGCGCGCAGGCCACCGCCGCCAGCACCCCGATCAAGAGCGGCGTCAGGCTCAGTTGAACGAAATCGGCACCCATCTTAGATCACGTTCCTTCGGGCTCGGCGGACGGCACGCTCACGGCGCCGCCGGGACGGGCGGGCCGATGCGCCGGTCGATGTCGGCGATCTCGTCGCGCGTCAGGACGGCCTCGATGGAGGTCAGCCCGTCATAGCGGCCGGAGATCGCATCGGACTGGTGGATCTCCCGGGCGATCTCCCAGCGCTTCTCGTCGCGCAGCGTCTTGGCGGCCTGCGCCTCGCCCTTCCGGGTGGCGACGCGGTCGGCGCGGATCAGCCCGTCGCGGCGCAGCACGGTCAAGGTCAGCGGGTCGAGGATCGGCTCGCCATGGGCCAGCGCCAGCAGGCCCTGACGCCGATGCACCCGATGCTGGAACCGGCGATGCCGGAAGAGGGCGGCAAGCAAGCCGCGATTGGGCGCAAAGAGCAGGGAGAGGACGAACAGGGCGAAGCAGACCAGGACGATGATCGGCCCGGTCGGCAGCTTCGGCGCCGAGGCCGACAGCGCGGCGCCCAGATAGCCCGACACGCCGCCGACGAGGCCCGCGATCCAGATCACATCGGCGGTTCTGTCGGTCCAGAAGCGGGCCGTGACGGGCGGGATGATGAGCAGCGCGACGATCAGGATCAGGCCGACCAGCTTGAGCCCGATGACCGTCACGGCCATCACCAGGCCCATCATGGCCAGATCGATCCGGCGCACGTCGGTGCCCGACGCCGCGGCAAACTCGGCGTCGAACGCGACCAGCGTCATGGGCCGGCGCAGCAGAAAGACCGCCAGCACCGACAGCGCGCCGCCGGCGGCGATAACGACCGCATCCTGGAACAGCATGCCCGCGGTGGAGCCGAGCAGGAAGCTCTCGAGGCCCGCCTGCTTGCCGCGCGACATGGTCTGGATGACGGTCAGCAGGACGATGCCGAGACCGAAGAAGACCGACAGCACGGCGCCGATGGCGGCATCCTCGGCCAGCCGGGTGCGCCGGGCGATCCACTCGACGACGAGCAGGCCGATGCCGGCGCTGACCGCCGAGCCGAGCAGAAGACCGAGGAGATTGCGCCCGTCGCCGCCGAGAGCGACCATCACGATGAAGGCGATGCCGACGCCGGGCAGGGTGGCGTGGGCCACCGCGTCGCTCACCAGGGCGCGCTTGCGCAGAAAGAGAAAAGTGCCGCCGCTGCCCGCGGCGATGCCGAGCAGGGCGGCGCCGACGGCGACCAGCGCGGCGTTGTAGCCCGACTGCAGCAGCAACGCGTCCAGGACGGCGTCGGACATGGGCATGGCGATTACGCCGCCGGAAGCTTCAGCTGGTCGATATGGGCCGTGGCGAGGCGCCCGCCATAGGTCTTCTGCAGGGTCTCTTCGGTGAAGCAGGTGGCGACCGGCCCTTCGGCGATCTTGCGCACGTTCAGGAGCAGCACGTGGTCGAAATAGTCGGCCACCGTGGCCAGGTCGTGATGCACGCAGACCACCGCGCGCCGGTCCGCCTTCAGCGACTTGAGAACGTCGATGATGGCCTTCTCGGTGGCCGCGTCGACGCCGGCGAAGGGCTCGTCGAGCAGATAGAGATCGGCGTCCTGCGCCAGGGCGCGCGCCAGGAAGACGCGCTGCTGCTGGCCGCCGGAAAGCTGGCCGATCTGGCGGTCGGCGAAGTCGCCCATGCCCACCCGCTCCAGGCAGGCCAGCGCCGTTTCGCGATGGGCCCGCCGGACAAGGCCGAGCAGGCCGAGCTGCCGGTACAGCCCCATGAGAACCACGTCGATGACCCGCGTCGGGAAGTCCCAGTCGACGGAGGCGCGCTGCGGCACATAGGCCACCCTGTGCCGCGCATCGGCGAACGGCGCGCCGAACACGGTCACGGAGCCGGACAGGCGCGGCACGATGCCGAGCACGGCCTTGAGCACCGTCGACTTGCCGGCGCCGTTGGGCCCGATGATGGCCACCATGCTCTCGGGCGGCGCCGTCGCATCCACCGAGAAAACCGCGGCCTTCTGACCGTAGGACACGGTGAGCCCCTGGACGACCAGAGGGGTCTCGGCCGAGACGGCCGGGGCCACGACCCGACCGTTCCTGGCGGCAAGCTCGACTGCGGCTGCATTCATGATGTCACTCTGTCCTTCCCGAGACGGATGAGTCCGATCGCGCCAAACGCGCTAGCTGCCCGCCGACAGCTTGTCCTGCATGCCGCGGGCGGGCGCCTGGCCGCCCAAGGCGCGGGTGATGGTCGTCGTGTTGTGATCGATCATGCCGAGATAGGTGCCCTCGTAGGTGCCGTCCTCGCCCATGGCGTCGGAGAACAGCTCGCCGCCGATGACCACCTTGTGGCCCTTCGCGGCGGCGCCCTCGACGAGCGCGCGAATGTTGCGGTCGGACACGGAGGACTCGACGAACACGGCGCGGATATCCCGCGCCACCAGCATGTCCACCAGCTCGGCGATGCGATTGAGGCCGGCCTCACTCTCCGTCGAGATGCCCTGAATGCCCATCACCTCGAAGCCGTAGGCCGAGCCGAAATAGTTGAAGGCGTCGTGGGCGGTCAGCAGCACCCGGCTTTCCACCGGCACCGAGGAGAGCACCTTGGACGCGTAGTTCGCCAGCCGCGCCACGTCGGCGAGATGCGCCTCGGCGTTGGCCTTGAAGGTCTCCGCCGCCTCCGGCCGCGTCTTGCTCAGCGCGTCGCGCGCCGCGATCACCACTTTCGACCACAGGTTCGGGTTCATCCAGACATGCGGGTCGTGCTTGTCCTGATAGTCGTCGTGGGACAGCAACAGGTTCTTCGACAGGCTCTCGCCAACCGCCACCACGTTCCGCTTCTTCGCGAGGTCGCCCATGAAGTCCTCCATCTGGGCTTCCAGATAGAGGCCGTGCCACAGCACCAGATCCGCCTTGGTCATGGCGGCGATGTCGGTGCGGGTCTGGCGGTAGGCGTGCGGGTCGACGCCCGGTCCCATCAGCGCCTTGACCGTGACCAGATCGCCGCCCACCTGGCGCGCCGCGTCCGCGATCATGCCCGTGGTGGCCACCACCTTGATCTTGTCTTCGGCGGCCGACGGCCCGGCAAAGCCCAAGGCGGCGAACGCCGCCACGGCCAATGCAGCCAGCACAGACCGTCTCACCCTATCGCGCATCTGGAATCTCCTCATTGCGTATGACTTGCAGTTGCATATTTAGCGCACTGCGCAAAAAAACGCAATTGCGAATTATTTGCAATAAGAACTGGAGCGATGTCCGGGAGGCGCGGCGGCGTCCGGTCTCGACCGACACCACCGACCTGCTGAGGGCCCAACGGAAGCCCTCCACGCGTCGACCTGTCAGCGCAGCGCGGCGGCGTCCTCGCCGGTCCCGTCGAACAGGTGCAGGCGCTCCGGCGGCAGGCGGAAGCCGACACGGGCGCCCGGCGCGTGGGCCGTGCCCCCGGCCACCCGGGCGACGAGCTGGGTCGTGCCGACGGTCAGGTAGAGGAAGCGCTCCGCCCCGGCCAGCTCGTCCAGCACCACCTCGGCGGCGACGCCGTCGGGCGCGTCGGGCGCGACGATGGCCACGTCCTCGGGACGCACGCCGAGCAGCAGCCGCTCGGCACTGGCGGCGCTCGCCAGCTCGGGCGGCAGGGGCACCGTCAGGCCGTCGGCGGCGAAGGCGGGCGTGCCGGCCTCGGATGTCAGGCGCCCCTCCATCAGGTTCATGGCCGGCGTGCCGATGAACTCGGCGACGAAGCGGTTGCGCGGCCGCGTATAGACCTCCTCGGGCGTGCCGATCTGCTGCACCTCGCCGTGGTTCATGACGATGATCCGGTCGGAGAGCGTCAGCGCCTCGAGCTGGTCGTGGGTGACGTAGACCATGGTGGTCTCGACCTGCCGGTGCAGGGTGGCGAGCTCGGCGCGCATATGCACGCGCAGCTTGGCGTCGAGATTGGACAGGGGCTCGTCGAGCAGGAACACCCGCGGGTCGCGGATCAGCGCCCGGCCGAGCGCCACGCGCTGGCGCTGCCCGCCCGAGAGCTGGCGCGGCTTGCGCTCCAGGAACGGCTCGATATGCAGCATCCGGCTGATGTGCGCCACCCGCTCGGCCCGCTCCTCCGCCGGCACGCCGCGCTTGCGCAGGCCGTACTCCAGGTTCCGCCGCACGGTCATGTGCGGATAGAGCGCATAGGACTGAAACACCATGGCCACGTCCCGGTCGCGCGGCTCGAGATCGGTGACGTCCTCGCCGTCGAACAGGATGCGTCCCCCGGTCGGCTCCTCGAGGCCGGCGATCATGCGCAGCGCCGTGGACTTGCCGCAGCCGCTCGGCCCCACCAGCGAGACGAATTCCCCGTCGCCGATCTCCAGGTCGAGGCCGGCGACCGCCACCACCCCCTGGTCGAACTCCTTGCGCAGCCCGTCGAGCATCACCTTGGCCATGGTCTACCCCTTCACCCCGCCGGCGCCCATGCCGGTCACCAGATAGCGCTGCACGAAACCGAAGGCCACGGCCATGGGCAGGGTGGCCAGCGTCGAAGCCGCCATGATCAGCCCCCAGCGCGTGTCCATGGCGTCGGCGAAAGTCACCATGCCCGGCGGCAGCGTCACCAGGTCCTGGCTGCGGATCATGGTCACGGCGAACAGGAACTCGTTCCAGGCGAACAAGAAGGCGAAGATGCCGGTGGCGATGATGCCCGGCAGCGCCTGGGGCAGCACCACGTCCCAAAGCGCCTGCAGGCGCGTGGCGCCGTCGATCATGGCCGCCTCCTCCAGCTCGATCGGCACGCCGTGGAAGAAGTCGCGCATCACCCACATCACGAAGGGCAGCGCGAAGGTGAGATAGGCGAGCGACAGGCCGATATGGGTGTTGATCAGGCCGATGCGCGAGAACACCAGCACCAGCGGGATGACCAGGAGAACCCCCGGGAACATGTAGGCCAGCAGCACCGAGCGGCCGTAAAGCTCCTTGCCCCGGATCTTCAGCCGCGCCAGGGCGTAGGCGCCGGCGATGCCGATGACGAGCGCCAGCACGGTCGAGACGCCGCAGACCCACAGGCTGTTCAGGAACCAGCGCCCGAAATTGGTCAGCAGGAACAGCTCCTCGTAGTGCTGCACGGTCCAGCGCTCCGGCAGCCAGGTCGGCGGCACGGAGATGATGTCCGCCCCGACCTTGAGCGAGCTGGCCAGCATCCAGTAGAGCGGAAAGCCGACCACCAGGAGCAGGA
>JAKSBI010000136.1 GCA_022361215.1 Hyphomicrobiales bacterium
CGCCGGAGAGTATACTCAAAGGCATGAGCAAAAACACCAGCTACAAGGTCAAGCGCGCCCAGCGCGAGGGCGTGACGCTGCGGGCGGTCGAGGAGCGGGACGACTTTCTGAGGTTCTACAACGCCTTCGCGCAATCCAAGCAGCGCGCGACCATCGGCGCGGGCCAGCTCGGCGCCTGGGGCCGGGAGACGGTCGCGCTGGCGGCGGTGCAGGACGACGCCGCGCTGGCCATGCATTCCTATGTCGTCGATCCGCTGGCCAGCCGCGCCTGCCTGATGCACTCGGCCTCGCATTTCCGGTATTCCGACGACAGCAAGGCGCGCAACGCCATCGCCAGGGCCAACCGGCTGCTCCACTACCTGGCCATGCGGCACTTCAAGGATCAGGGCATCGAGAAGTACGACATGGGCGGGTACGCCAAGGACACGACGGATCCGGAGCTGGAGACGATCAACCGGTTCAAGGACGGCTTCGGCGGAGCGCTGGTCGAGGAGTCCACCTTCTATTCCTATCCGATGCGCGCGCTGCAGATCGCCAACCGACTGCGGGGCGCGCGCTAGCGGATGCGTTGAAACAGTTAGGTCCCCTTGGGGCGCGACCGCATATGGCAACAGTCGGGTTCAGAGAGTGGTTGGCGGTCGGGCGTGCCATCGCGGAGCGCAAGCTGCTGCGCTACGAGGAGGGGGCCCGGCTCACGGACAGGTTCGAGCAGCGGCTCGCGGACCGGATCGGCGCCAGGCATGTGCTGACGGTGACGAGCGGCACCAACGCCCTGATCTGCGCGCTGGCGGCGACCGGCGTCGGCCCCGGCGACGAGGTCCTGGTCCCGGCCTATACCTGGATGGCGACCGCCGCGGCCCCGGTCATGGTCGGGGCCGTGCCGGTCCTGGTCGATATCGACGAGAGCCTGACCATCGACCCGAAGGACATCGAGCGCAAGATCACGCCCTACACGCGCGCCATCATCCCCGTCCACATGGGCAACGTGCCCTGCGATATGGACGCGATCATGAGGATCGCGGACAAGCACGGCCTGCTGGTCATCGAGGACGCCTGTCAGGCGGTCGGGGTGCGCTACAAGGACCGCCATTGCGGCGCCATCGGCCAGGCCGGGGCGCTGAGCTTCAACCGCTACAAGAACATCAATATCGGCGAGGGCGGCGCGGTCATCACCAGCGACGACCGGATCTTCCGGCGGGCCCGGAACTACCACGATCTCGGGACCTGGGTGCGCGGGCACAACGAGGAGCCGGGCGAGCAGCTTTTCGTCGGCACCAACATGCGCGCCACCGAGATCGAGGGCGCCATGCTCGGGGTGCAGCTCTCCAAGCTCGGCCCCATGCTGAAGCGCCTGCGCAAACGGCGCGACATGTTCGCCTCGGTCCTGGGCAAGAGCTCGCGGTTCCGGATCTCGCCCCATCACGACGAGGCGAACGCCGTGGGGCTCTCCGTCATCTTCGACCGCCGCGAAGAGGCCATCGCCTTCGCCAAGCGCCGCGGCGTCTCCCGGCTGCAGGCCAACTCCAAGCACGTCTACACCAACTGGAAGCCGATCCTGGACAAGCGGACCTTCCATCCCGCGCTCAACCCGTGGACGTGGGCCAAGCGCGAGATCGACTACGACATCGACTGCTGCGCCAGGACCTTGGACATCCTCGACCGCACCTGCCACATCGCCCTCGGCCACAGGTTCCCGATGCCGGCGATGCGCCTGCTGGCCCACAGCCACGTCCGCTAGGTGATTACAGCCGTCCGGCCGCGAGCTGGGCTTCCAGGTGATGGCCGAGGCGCTTGGCGAGGGCGACGATGGTGAAGGTCGGGTTGGCGTTGCCGCCGCTCGGGAACACCGAGCTGCTGCACAGAAACAGGTTGGGCACGCCGAAGACCTTCAGGTTCGGGTCGACCACGCCCCATTGCGGGTCGTCGGACATGCGCGTCGCGCCCATGGGGTGGGCCGTGTCCTGAACGATGTAGTCGCCCCCGGGGCCGAGAAAGCTCAGCTCTTCGGTCGCATGCCCGTGGCGTTGGAACGCCGATCCGATGAGGTCGTGATAGCGGGCGATGCCCGCGCGGTCGACATCGTCGAGGCGCCATTGCAGCCTGAGCTTGGGAACGCCGAAGCGATCCGTCTCCGTCGACAGCGTGATCGCGCTGGCGGGATTGGGGACCTGCTCGATCTTGGTGACCACGCTGAGCTGCTTGAAAGTGCGCATCGAGAGGCCGCTCTCGAAGGCAAGGCGCAGCCGCGCGGGCATCGCTCTCCATCCGCGACGCGCCAGACGCATGACGCCAACCCGCGCCCGGCTGAACGCCTCGGCTCGGTCGTCGCCCGGTTCCGCGCGTCGCACGGTTTCGAGCGACCGGACGGCTTTCGCCTCCAGATCGACGCTGACCGGGTTCAGAAAGAAGCAGTGGTTTGCAAGCTCCAGCTTCTCCTGAAGGCTCTCGGTGACGGTGAAGCCGCTGCGCAGGCCGACGGACCCGTTGCGCGCCTGGGTCAGGATCGGCGCCTGCATGCGCCGGGGCAGGGGGAAGGCCGTGCTCCTGATCCTCGGGTGATCCATGAAGTAGCGGCCGACGAGCCCGCGCGCGTTGCCGATGCCGGTCTCGCGCCGTTGCCGCGAGGCGAGCAGAAGCCGCGGCGTCTCCAGCCCGCCGGCGCAGATCACGAAGGCCTTGGCGCGGACCTTTCGGGTGCTGTCGCCGCGCATCGATCTGAGCACGATATGGTCCACCGCGCCGCCGTCGCGCTCCGCGATATCGACGACGGTCGCATCGACGATGCAGTGGACGTTCCCGGCGGCGGCCACCTTCTTTCTCAGCCGGCCGACATGCGCGGCCACATGCGCGTGCAGCAACAGAAAGGGCTTGCGGTCGAACTCCGGGGTCGGGACGCCCATCCGGTCGAGCTGGCGCTCGCAGGCGTCCGGCAGCGTGTCGAAAACGCCCATGGTCTCCGGGGCGCCGAAGAATGCGGCAGCCTCGGCGTAGTGGGGCTGCAATGCAGCCCGGTCGATCGGCCAGCCGCTGCGAGGCACCCAGGCGCGCGGGCGAAAATCGATCGGATCCAGCGGCGCGCAGGTCCCGCTCCACATATGAAGCGTGCCGCCAAGCGCGCGGCAGCGGGACTCGACGCAGTCATAATCCAGACCGACGCACTCGGCCCGGTTCAGGGACTGGTAGCGCTGTTGCGGCGAGGCCGCGCCGGACTCGACGATGCAGACCGCTCTCCTGCCGTCCCAGAACGTGCTCGCCACGGCCAGCCCGGCGGCACCCGAGCCGACGATGCAGAGATCGTAGCGGACATCCCCGTCCTCCGAGAGTTCGCCAAAGTCAACGAGCATCGGCTCCGCCTCCCGCGCCGGTCGGCACGCAATCGTGCCGGCAAACCGTCATTCACCGACTATACAATGGCCAAAACGCGATTGTGATCGGGGGCCGCTTCCGCGCGCCAGCCGTCTCTGCTAGATTCGGCTATCTACCTGATTTCGTGTCCAATCCGTCTTTTCTAGTTGTGCGTCTCAAGGTGGATCGACACATGGTCGAAATCAAGAAAAGCCGCTTTGGCGTCACCTATTCCTACGTCTGGCTCGCCGGACGGCCTTCGCTTGCGAGCGCGTTCCGCGCCGTCGCCTACAACAAATGCGCTTGCACGGATCCGGTGGCCGGTTTCGTGCGCAAACGCAAGTTCGCGCAGATCATCGATCTGAGCCAGCCCGCCGAGGCGCTGCTCGGGGACATGAGCAAGAACACGGCCTACGAGATCCGTCGCGCCCGGCGCGACGGCGTTCGGCTGCGAACCGTCGACGATGTCGATGCGTTCAGCGCATTCTACAACGCGTTCGCACGATCGAAGCAGCGCACGACGATCAGCTCCGACGAGTTGCGGCATATGAGATGGGGCATCGAGACCGTCGGCCTGGCGGCCTCGCAGAACGGACGCGACCTCGCCATGCACGGCTATGTCGTCGACGCGCCCAGCAAACGCGTCTGTCACCTCTATGCGGCGACCCATTTTCGCCATGCCGCCGACAACGCGGAGCGGCGAGCGATCTCCCGGGCCAATCGCTTCCTGCACTACGAGGCCATGCTCTATTTCAAGGGGAGGGGAATCCTGACCTGCGATCTCGGCGACGTTACGCCGGGCACGGAGGACGAGGAGCTTCTGAAGATCTACCAATACAAGAAGGAATTCGGCGGACGCATGGCAGAGCACGTCGAGTATTATTCTTATCCCATGTACTTTATGACTTTGGCCAATCACTTGATCGGCTTTTTGTAGAGCGGATCGCCGAGACAGGTCCAAGACCGCGTGTACGGGCTAGCGCCGCGTTCGGGCGGTGCATCGTTCAGGCGGCGGGATCGGTGAAGGCCGCATCGGTCTCCTTCGTCGCGCGTGCGATCATGTCGAGCTCGACCGCGATCGCGCGCTCCAGCGAGTGGTTGTCCTCCACGAACTTCCGCGCCCGGGCACCGACCTCCGGATCGAAGTTTCCGAGAGCGGCGCCGAGGGCATCGGCGATCGCATCGGCGTCCGGGCTGCGGATCAGATAGCCGGTCACGCGATCCTCGATCAGCTCGTTGATGCCCCTGACATCGGTGCCGAGGCAGATCAGGCCGGAGGCCATCGCCTCGATCAGCGACTTGGGCATGCCTTCGGACGTGCTGCACAGCACGAAGACGCTGTAGGCGTGATGGGCGCGGGCCATCTTGCGATTGGGCAGCACGCCCTTGAACGTGACGTCGGCCCCGAGCTCGCTCGCGAGGGCTTCGAGCTCGGAGCGCAGCGGGCCGTTCCCGAAGATATGCAGCGGCACCTGCAGACGCGCGCAGGCCCGGATCAGCAGGTCGACATTCTTGATGGGGACCAGGCGACCGACGAACAGGATCGGTTGGCTGGGGCGGTGGGACGCCACCGGCTTGAAGTCGGCGACGTCCACATAGTTGGGCGCGATCCGGATCTGCGCCGCCGGGCTCATCTTGTTGAGGTAGGCGCGCGAGGCCTGCGACGTCACCATGATCGCATCGGCGAAGCGCAGCAGCAGGTGCTCGACGATGCGTGCGATCCAGGACTTCAGATGCTCGCCGCGCAGCTTCGTGTTGAGCGACCAGACATAGCCGCAACGAAACAGGAGCGGCTTGGAGAAGAGCAGCTTCGCCACGAGGGCCGTCCAGGCGCCGGTGCCCTGGTCCGTTCTCAGGATGTCGGCGCTTGCGATGGCGCGGCGATGGAACAGCGGGCCGATGATCGAATAGACGTGCCGGCCCAGACGCCCGGCGAGCAGGGCCGGCGGCTCGAGAACATGGATCGCGTCGGCAATCCGCCCGTCGCGTTTCAGTTGTGCGAGGAGCGCGCCGTCGCCGCGGCCGTAGCTGAACCAGTAGATACGCTTGAAGGCGCCGGCGGCGAGCAGGCGCTCGTAGATGAGCTTTTCGCGGTCCAGCAGCCCTTCCTCCCAGAGCCGGACCGACATGCCATAGGCGAAGAACAGGACCAGGCTGTCCCGCTTGGCAGGCCGCGCACCGGCCCGATCCTGAGGCTCACCGGGATGCAACGTTCAACGCTCGAGACGAGGGCGCCGCCGTCCCGTGCCCGCTTTCGCACGCATCGGGCTGCGCGGCCCCGGACTTCGCGCTCCACGGCATCAGATCACCGCGCCGGTGCCAGCTCGGGCCTCGGCCCGGTCCGGCGCGTGGCGCCGGCGGCGAGCGGCTTCGACAGAAGCCCCTGATCGTACAGATAGACGAACAAGGCGTAGGCGAACCAGAAATAGATCTCCCCGAAGAACGGTCCGCCATTGTGGAAGAACGAGTTCAGGAAATAGGGAAGGAAGACCAGCGTCGCCAGCAAGAGCTGCCGCGTGGTGGCCAGCAGCGCAATCACGAAGACCAGGGCGCCGAGCGCCCCATAGGTGAGGAACAGATTGAGGAAGTAGTTGTGCAGCCCGTGGGCGTAGGCGGCATCGGCGTTCTGATAGTGCAGGAGCTGCGACCAGTAGAGCCAGTAATAGTTGCGCGAATCGAAGCCCCAGCCGAAGCCGAACGGGTTGTCGAGCGCCAGGTTCATCCCGAGCTTGGCCAGGACCAGTCTTCCGGCGGCGGAGTCGTCGCTGGCGCTGAAGATGCGCAACTCGGGGCTGATCGCCGAGAGCAGGCTGAGCACCGCGACCGCGCCCAGAACGAAGACGATGAAGTTGAACCGCTGATCGCGCCTGTCGCTGTGCAGCAGCAGGACGTTGGAGATCACCGCCGCCGCGGCGGCCGCGAGCAGCAGCGAGCGCACGCCCGTGGCAATGCCGATCAGAAGCGCGAAGAAGGCGAACCCGTTGAACGCCCCGGCGCGAAAGAGCCGGGCGTTGCACATCAGCAGAACGGCCAACAGGCAGGAGATGGTCTGATATCCGAGGTTCATGGTCGAGTAAGACAGCCCAAGCGCCCGTTCCCGAGCCGCGATCCATTGCTGCAGCTCCACGGGCTCCTGCTGCAAGCCGGAGAGGATCTCACGCAGCGTCCAGGCGAAGTCGAGGCCCAGGAACTGCAATATGGCCACAGCCCCGGATGCCATGGTGAAGACGATGAAGATCCGGAACACGCTGACCGGGCCGAGTATCGCGCAGGCCAGATAGACGCAGGAGAAGGTCAGGTAGACCTGGATCATCTCCTCGTTCATGAAGCGGGCCGCCGCCGACACGTCGCTGCCGCGGTAGATCGTCAACGCGAAGCCGATGAGCGTCAGCGACAGGCAGAAGAGGAAGAAGCCGATGTGGCGCTCGAAGTAGTCCGAGACCTGCCGCGGAAAGAAGGCTGCAAAGGCCAGGAACAGAGCGACCAGAACGAGTGAGCGCGCCGGCAGGCCGAAGCTCAGCTTCGCGAGAAGAAAGGTCAGGCCGATAAGTGCGATGTAAAGCGATCTGACGGCGAGGATCATGACGCTTTAGGGCCTGTGGACACTTACGTTGCGGTGCTGGCGGGTCGCCTTTGACCGCTGGACGTCGTTGCGAAAAGCTCGAAGTGGAGAGACGCTACGTCGCTTTCCGCGCCTAACCAGCGGTCAAAGGCGACCCGTCCCTTCGGGATTTCGCGAGATTGGCCCATCTCCGCGTCACTCGGGCTTGAATATGCGCCGCATGTCCGGCGCCCTCGTTCCTAAAGCCGAGCCAATCTCGCAAAACCAGCATCCACAAGGTAAGTGTCCACAGGCCCTAAGTCTCCGCCTCCAAGCGGCCATAGGCCCCGCGAAAATAGATCAACGGCTCGGCCTCGCGCAGCAGCGCGAACCGTTCCACGCGCCCGACCACGATCAGGTGATCGCCGGCGTCGTGGACTGCCTCCCGCGTGCAGTCGAAGGCGGCGAGGCTGTCCTCGATCACCGGGCTGCCCGTGGCCCACGTCGTCACGGCCAGGTCGGGATAGACGTCCCGGACCTCGCGCGCGAACCGGTCCGAGAGGTCCTTCTGCTCCAGCGCCAGCACGTTGACGGCAAAGGCGGGCGCCTCGGCGAAGGCCGCGAAGCCGAACGCCTCGCGCCCGAGGCAATAGAGCACCAGCGGCGGCTCCAGCGACACGGAGGTGAAGGAGTTGACCGTGATGCCGTGGCGTTCGCCTTGCGTGTCGCACGCCGTCACCACCACGACGCCGGTCGCGAAGCGACCATGGGCCGCACGGAGCGACGCAACGTCGAGCGAACCAGCCTTGCTCATGGATCTCCCTCCGCCGATCCGGTTCCTTGCCTGTCGATGAGAAGAGTGCGGGGACGCCGTATCGACCGCAAGGCCTAGAGCATGTCGCGATCATTCTGATTCGCGCCATGCTCTCGTTCTTTGTTGAAGCATGTCTTTTTTCCCGAAACCGGCACCCACTTTCGGGAGACATGCTTTAGCGGGGCAGCGGCCCGTAGGGCAGCCAGCCAGCCGCCGAGGTGATGCCGCCGTCGACCACGAGCACGGAGCCGGTCATGGCGCTGGAGGCGGGAGAGAGCAGGAAGTGGACCACCTCGGCCACCTCTCCGGGCGCGATCAGCCGGCCCATGGGGCACATGTCGAGGACCGCGCTCAGGTCCCGCCCCTTGGCCTCCTGGGCGCGCACCAGGGGCGTGTCGACCCAGCCGGGCTGGATGGCATTGACCCGGATGCCCTTGGGCGCCCATTCGACGGCGAGGGCGTGGGTGAAGTTCGTGATGGCCGCCTTGCCGGCGCCATAGGCGTAGACCGGGCCCGGACGGACCGACAGCACCGACGAGACCGTCACCACCGCGCCGCCGCCACTGGCCGCCAAGTCCTGGCCAAAGACCTTGCAG
>JAKSBI010000465.1 GCA_022361215.1 Hyphomicrobiales bacterium
AGTTCGGCAGGTTCTGGATCGGGATGGCCTGGGCCGGCAGTGTCCAGAGCAACAATCCGAGCGCCGGTACCAGGTAACGCAACAGGTTCATGGCAACGTTCCTTCTCCCAGAGGTTTTCGCACGCGCAGCCCCCATTGTTCGGCAATACCCAAGCAGGGAGCGTGCCAACCCGAAAATCTCCGGATTTTCAATTATCTAGACTGATACGCTCGAACGCGGCGTAAAGCTTTCCGACTCATCCGTCTGCATGAGGAAGACGCCGGTTTCGGCGGAATTCCGCCATTTGTGGTGCTGAAGCGGCCTGCTGCGCCTGTCAAATCTGCCGACAGGCGCGCCGGCGGTCAGCGGGCCGGCAGATCGATGGTGTTGATCAGGCGGATCAGGTCGGCCTGACGCCTGGTGTCGGTCTTGCGCATGGCGCGGGCCAGGTGGCTGCGCACCGTATTGATGCTGATGTCGTGATCGGCCGCGTAGGATTTCAAGGTGAGGCCGCGATAAAGCGCGACCGCGAGCCGGGTCTCGGCCGGCGTCAGCTTGAACACGTCGCGCAGGATCCGCGCGGCCGTTGCCGCGCCGCGGGCCGGGTCCTGAATGAACACAGCGACCGCGGGCTGCGGTGCGTCGGCGTAGAGGTCGTCGGTCATGCTGTCGGCCTGGGGCAGGGGCCGCACGGCCAGGATCAGCGCCGGCCGGCCATCGGCGCGCGGCGCCAGGATTTCGCCGTCGGCGTCGACGGGTTCGCCGGCGCGGGTCTGCAGCGCACGGGCAACCGCCCGGCCCAGATCGCCGGCCGCCCACGACGCCCGCGGCAGCAGTTCGCCGGCCACGATCTCCAGGCCGTCCCGTTGCGCCACCAGCTCGGTCGCCGCGCGATTGCAGAACAGGACACGGGATGCCGCGTCCAGCAGCACGACGCCATCGGCCAGCTGGTCCAGCGTCGCCTGCAGCGATTCCTCCTGCCGGCGCCAGGCCCGCAGCCGCATGTGCAGATCCAACGCCTGGC
>JAKSBI010000738.1 GCA_022361215.1 Hyphomicrobiales bacterium
CCGAAGAACAGCCGCTGATTGGCGAAGTCGAGCAGGAAGGCCTGGTCGGGCAGGTACTCGCCCCGGTCCCAGCGCAGCCAGGGCAGCCCGTAATAGATGCCGAGCGTGACCGCCATCACCACCCACTTGACGGTGCGGAAGGTGCCGTAGGCGCGCTTGGCGTGGATCTTCTGGCGCACGCCGTAGAGCGACCGGTTCGCCTTGGCGTTGACCGCCTCGACGTCGTGTCGCTCGATGCCCGGCGCCGCTTCGCCCGGCGCTGCCGCCGGCCGACCGCGAGCGTCGCCCGGCACCTCTTCGGCCCTGGCCTCGACTGCTGCGGCACTCATATCCACTTCTCGCTTTCCGCCCTCTACAGGCCACCACCCAGGGCGTGCACGTAAACGGCAAGCTGCTTGAGGGTCACATCATCGAGGCGCGCCGTAAAGCTGGGCATAACGCCGCCCCTGCCGGTCCGCACGCTCTCCACGATGTCGTCCTTGCTGCCGCCGTAGAGCCAGATGGCATCGGTCAGGTTGGGCGAGCCCAGCTCCGTGTTGCCCTTGCCCTCCTCGCCGTGACAGGCGATGCACTGCTCGGCGAAGATGGCCCGGCCCCGCTCGGCGGCCTCGGCGTCGCCCGCCTTGCCGGAGAGCGACAGCACGAACTCGGAGACGTCGTTGATTTGGGCCGCTTCGAGGATCCCGTCGATACCGAACTTCGGCATGTCGTTGACCCGCGTCTCGTCGTGGTCGGAGCGGATGCCGTAGCGGATCGTCTGGTGGATCTCGGCGATCTCGCCGCCCCAGATCCAGTCGTCGTCATTGAGGTTGGGGTAGCCCTTGAAGCCCTGGGCGCCGCGGCCGTGGCAGGGCGCGCAGTTGTCGCCGAAAGCCGCCTTGCCGCCGGCCAGCGCGAAGTTCAGCAGGTCGGGCCTGGTGCGGATCTCGGACAGCTCCGTCGCCGCGATGGCCTCGCGGAACTTGCCCTGGGCCGCCTTGGCGGCCGCGACGCTGTCCATCACGACCTGCCGCTGGCTGTAGCCGAGCACGCCCTTGGTGTAGTTGGAGACCAGCGGCCAGGCCGGATAGGCGATCCAGTAGCCGAAGGACCAGATGATCGTCACATAGAGGACCCACAGCCACCATTTCGGCAGGGGCTTGTTCAGCTCCTTGATGCCGTCCCATTCGTGGCCGGTGGTCTCGAAGCCTGTGACGTCATCGATTTCAGGCTTGGCCATGTCGCTCGTCCTTCTCTTCGCCCGAGTCGGGATCGTTCTGCAGGGGCAGCCGCGCGGCGTGCTCGAACCGGCCGCGATTGGACGGCCAGAACACGTAGCCGAGAACGCAGAGGAAAAAGCCGATGAACAGGATCAGCGCCGAGATCTGGCTGATCTGCGTGACGGTTTCGTAGGTCAGGCCGTCCATGGCGTCACCTCAGGTTCGGCCCGGCCGCGTCGAACTTCGTGAAGTCCACCAGCGTACCGAGCATCTGCAAATAGGCGATCAGCGCATCGAGCTCCGAGACGAAGCTCGGATCGCCATCGAACTGCCTGATCTGGGCCTTCGGATAGCGCTCGGCCAGGGCCTCCGCGCCATCCCCGTCCGGATCCACCTGGGCCTCCAGATCGAGCTTGGCGTTCTGGATCATCTCATCCGTATAGGGCACGCCGATCATCCTCTTGGTCTTCAGATGGTCGACGATGTCGCCGTATTTCAGCGGCGTCGTGGCCAGGAACGGATAGCCGGGCATGATGCTCTCCGGCACCACCGAGCGCGGCTTCTTCATGTGCTCCACGTGCCAGGCGTCGGAGTACTTGCCGCCGACCCGCGCCAGGTCCGGCCCGGTGCGCTTCGAGCCCCACTGGAAGGGATGGTCGTACATGCTCTCCGCGGCGAGGCTGTAGTGGCCGTAGCGCTCCACCTCGTCGCGCAGCGACCGCACCATCTGGCTGTGGCAGAGATAGCAGCCCTCGCGGATGTAGATGTTGCGGCCGGCCAGCTCCAGGGGGGTGTAGGGCCGCATGCCCTGCACCTTCTCGATGGTCGAGCCGAGCCAGAACAGAGGCGCGATCTCGACCAGCCCGCCGATGGCGACGGTGACCAGGATGCCGACCGTCAGAACGATCGAGTTGGTCTCGAAGATCTTGTGGCGTTGCCAATAGCTCATCGGTATCTCCCTATTCCGCCGGTGCCGGCCGCAGCTCGGGCGCCGCTGCAATCGCGGGCTGATCCGCCGCGTCGACGAGTTCGTCGCCACGCGCGGTCCGCCAGAGGTTGTAGGCCATCACCAGGGAGCCCAGCACGAACAGCAGGCCGCCCACGGCGCGAATGATGTAGGGGATGTGCATGGCCTCGACCGTCTCCACGAAGGAGTACTGCAGGAAGCCG
>JAKSBI010000873.1 GCA_022361215.1 Hyphomicrobiales bacterium
ACCCGAGCCGCTTCTTGGAGATGTCGACGGCCGTCACCTTGGCGCCCGCATGGGCCAGCTGTGCCGTCTTGCCGCCCGGCGCGGCGCAGAGGTCCGCGACGCGCTTGCCGGCGACGTTGCCGAGCAGCCGCGCAGGCAGCGCCGCGGCTGCATCCTGCACCCACCATTGGCCCTCGTCGAAGCCGTCCAGCTTCTCGATGCGGCCCCTGCCTTTGAGCCGCACCGAGCCGGTCGGCAGCACAAGTCCGTCAAGGCGCCTGGCCCAGCCGTTCCGGTCCGACTTGACCGTCAGGTCCAGCGCGGCCTCGCTCAGATGCGCCTCGGCGATGCGCCGCGCCCGATCCGGCCCGTAGGCCGCGCTCCAGCGCTCCCAGAGCCAGTCGGGCGTGTTCAGCCGCGGGGCGTCCTGGGCGGCCGCGGTCGCGGGGCCCGTTTCGGCCACGCGCCGGAGGATGGCGTTGACCAGGCGGTCGAAGCGGCGCGCCTGGCGGTCGCGCTTGCACTGGTGCACGGCGAGATTGACCACCGCGTGCACCGGCGTCTCCATGAACAGGATCTGGGTCATGGCCACCAGCACGATGGCCTGGAGCGCGCCGGTGCGGCCCTTGATGGGGCGCTCCAGGAGGCCCTGAAAGATCGCCTCGATCTGGCCTTTGCGCCGCAGCGCCGTGGCTGCGATGGCCCGGGCCAGCGCCCGGTCGCGCTGGCCGAGGGACGTGAGAGTCCCCTGGCGCAGGTGCTCCGAGAAGGCCGCGTCGAGGGACTGGCCCTTGTCCAGCACCGCCTGGAGCAGTGCCACGGCGGCATGCCGGGCCGGCAGGCCGACCTGGACGTCCCTGGTCAGCCGGTCGGCCCGTTCGAGGTCGCGGTCGAGGCTCTCAGCCATGGCGCGGCTCCGGGGCGCGCCGGTTGCAAGCGCGCTTGCCGCTCAGCCCCACGGGCCCCTGCCGGTGTCGTCGCGCCGGCTCGACCAGGGCCCGCCGGTCGGCGCTTCCGCGCTGCCCCAGGGGCCGCCGGACTGCGGCTCGGGCGCGCCGGCGGTCTGGCCCCAGTCCTGGGCCATCTCCATCAGCCGGGCGATGCGGTTGTCCGTGTTCGGGTGGGTCGAGAACAGCGGGTCCATGCGCTCGTTGGAGAGCGGGTGAATGATGAACATATGGGCGGTGGCCGGGCTGCGCTCGGCGCTCTCGTTGGGGATGTGCTCGGCCGCGCCGGCGATCTTCTGCAGGGCCGAGGCCAGCCACATCGGCCGGTGGCAGATCTCGGCGCCGAGCTTGTCCGCCTGGTACTCCCGCGCGCGGCTGATGGCCATCTGCACCAGCCCGGCGGCCATGGGCGCCAGGATCATGAGCGCCAGCGATCCGATGAAGCCGAGATTGCTGTTGCGGTTGCCGCCGAAGATGAACGCGAAGTTGGCCAGCATGGAGATGGCGCCGGCGATGGTCGCGGTGACCGTCATGATCAGCGTGTCGTAGTTCTTGATGTGCGCCAGCTCGTGTGCCATCACGCCCGCCACCTCCTCCTTGCTCAGGCGCTCCAGCAGGCCGGTGGTGGCGGCCACGGCGGCGTTCTCGGGGTTGCGGCCGGTGGCGAAGGCGTTGGGCTGCGGGTTGTGCATGATGTAGACCCGCGGCATGGGCAGCTCGGCGTTCTCGGCGAGCTGGCGCACCATGTCGTAATATTCCGGCGCGGTGCTGGCGTCGACCTCCTCGGCCCCGTGCATGCGCAGGACCATCTTGTCCGAGTTCCAGTAGCTGAAGGCGTTCATGGCCAGCGCGATCACGAACGCGATCATCATGCCGGACTGGCCGCCGATCAGGGCGCCGACGCCCATGAACAGCGCCGTCAGGCCGGCGAGCAGAATGGCGGTACGAAAGTAGTTCATCGGGCCTCCTGGTGATCCGATGCTCTCCGGCCGGGTCTTGCGCGCGGGCGCACCGGTCCCGATAAGGGATCGACGACCGGATTCATGGAGAACGATTTGTCCATTATGATGGGGGTTGCGCCGCAAGGCTGCAAGTCATGGGGCGCGGATGCCGCAGCCCGGCCTGGGCCGAAAGGGATCGAAGATGACGAAATCTGATGCGGATGCGCCGGAGAAGCCCGGGAACCGCCCGCGAAAGACGCTGACGCCCGAGGCCGAGCGCGCGCTGGCCGAAGCCGCCGAGCGGCGCAAGCGGCGCGAAGCCGCCGAGGCCGGGTGCCCGGCGGAGGAGGGCGGCCGCAAGGGCCCCGAGCCCATCCGCTACGGCGACTGGGAGAAGGACGGCATCGTCTCGGATTTCTGAGGGTGGGTGCGAGAGTGGTCAAGGCCGGAGAGACTGGCCACATCACGCGCCACCCCTCTCCCGTCATTCCCGCTTTCGCGGGAATGACGGGAGAGGGGGCAGATAAGACCCGGCCAACTGGAAAGGCTCTACGGGGCGGAAGCCCGGCAACGACCGCGGCCCGCCGTCAGTTCGTCCCGTCGGGCTTGATGTGGATGGAGACGATCCTCCAGTCTCCGCTCTCCTTGACCAGGCGGAAGCGGATCTCTCGGCTGGTGCCGCCCTTGGCCGTCGCGGTGCCATGAAGCGTGCCGACGCCGCCCTTGATCTGCCGCGAGAAGAGGGTGACCTCCGTGTTCTCCGCCAGCACCTTGTGCCGGGCGACGAAGCTCGCGAAGTCCTCCTTCGAGGTGATGGCCCGGAACCGCGCCGCGGTCATGTCGTAGGCCTTGTCCAGCTCGCCCTTGCGGATCGCCACGATATGCGCCTCGACCACGCCGGTGATGCCGGAGTGCAGATAGAAGGGAATGGCGAAGATGGAGACGACGGCGACGGCGGCGGCGATGGCGACCTTGTGCCAGGTCTTCAGCGTCCGGTGCCGCGTGACGGTGACGTCGCCCGACGGCGTGAGACCGGCATCCCCCTGCTTGCCGTGGTCCGAGGTGATCATGGCCAGTTTCTCCCGCTTCTGGTCGGCCCGAGAGTGTAACCCATTGAGGGGCCTCTAGAACATGCGTCTCCAGGAGCCCCCTGGAGCGGACCGGAGCCTGTCTGGCATCCCTTGTGCCACAGGAAACCGGCGCTCGCGGGGCGTTTCGGGACGCCCGGGCCGTCCAGAAACAGGACTCGCGCCGGCCGTGGTTAATGTCGCCGGCCGCGCGGGCTCGCCGTTAACCGACGATTTCCCATGAAGACGCCATTTTAACGGATTTTAAACCAACATTATCTGGAGCCTGTCTTGTAACATCTGGTCAAAACATGGTGCGCACGGGCCTTGCACCGTCCTGGTCAACTGGAAGCAGGTGTACCAGGGAGACGCATCGTGTTGCAGCTCGCAAAGACCCGGAAAGAGCGATTTCTCGACGACAGGCGCGGAAACGTCGCCGTCACCTTCGCCTTTGTCATCATACCGGTCCTCGTCCTGTTGGGCCTGGCCATCGACGGCTGGCGGACGCTGAACGCCGGCACGGTCACCTCCGGCGCGGTCGACGCCGCGGCGCTGGCCACGGCCCGGCGCATGACCCAGGAGCACCTCAGCGACAGCGAGCTGCAGAAGACGGCCCGGCACTTCTTCGAGGCCAATACGCGGGGCACCCTGCCTGCGGGCACCACGTTCCGGAACCTGAAAGTCGCTGCCGATCGCAGCCAGGGAACGGTCAGCATGACGGTGGAGGCTTCCGTGCCGACCACCTTCGGCAGGCTCGCCCAGATCGATGAGCTCTCGTTCAGGCGGTCGTCGACCGTCTCGTACAAGTTCAGCGACGTGGAGCTGGGCCTGATGCTGGACGTGACCGGCTCCATGAACGAGGACGACAAGCTCGATTCGCTGAAGGGGGCGGTCGGGGTTCTTCTCGACGAGCTGATGCTGGGGACCCCGGCTGCGGACGGCGTGCGCATCGCCCTGGCGCCCTACTCCGCCGCCGTCAATGTGGGCGACTACGCCGACGTGGTCTCGAACAGGACCAGCAGTGACGGCTGCGTCGTCGAGCGCACGGGCCACGATCGCGACGCGGAGTGGGCGCCGACGCGAACGGACTACTTCCGCAGCATCGCGCAGGCCGACGCCGAAATCGTGGACGACTATTACAACAAGAGCGAGGATGACAGCCGCATCGGCTACGACTTCTATCGCTGCCCGGACGCCGAGATCCTGCCGCTCACCGGCGAC
>JAKSBI010000230.1 GCA_022361215.1 Hyphomicrobiales bacterium
ATGGGCAACAGTGGCCCGGCAAGGACGATCCCCTGCCCGGCAAGACCTGCCTAGACCCGGTCCGTCTCTGCCGCCTCGGCGGCCATGTCGGCCTCGGCCAGGGAGACCCAGTGGGTCAGGAAGGCGTCGAGCCAGCGGCGCTGGCCGGGCCCGTAGCGGACGTGGCCGTCCACATGGGCCGTGCGCGGGCGGGCGCCCGGCATGATCAGGCGGTGCCCGGAGCGCCCAGTCCAGCGGTACACCAGGGCCTGGGAGATCTCCGGGTGGAACTGGATGCCGAACGCGGCCGGGCCATAGCGGAAGGCCTGGTTCTCGAAGCGGTCGCCCTCGGCCAGCAGCGCGCCGCCCTCGGGGACGGAGAAGCCCTCGCGGTGCCACTGATAGACCTGCTCGGGCCACTCGAACAGCGCGCGGCCCTCGGGCGTGGGCCGGATCGGGTGGTAGCCGATCTCGGCATAGCCGTCCGGGTCGAAGCCGACCTGGCCGCCGAGATGTTTCGACAGCATCTGCGCGCCCAGGCAGATGCCGAGAAAGGGCCGGCGCTCGGCGAGCGGCACCTTCAGCCACTCGATCTCGTGGCGCACGAAGGCGTCGCTGTCGTTGGCGCTCATGGGCCCGCCGAAGATCACCGCGCCGGTATGGCGCTCCAGGGTCGTCGGCAGCAGATCGCCGAAGCGGGTCCGGCGGATGTCGAGCGGAAAGCCGTGCTCGCGGAACCAGCGGCCCACATGGCCCGGGTTCGAGTGGTGCTGGTGCAGGACGATCAGAACCGGCCGGCGCGCCGCGCCGCCGCCACCGGCGTCCGCCTCGACGCGCTTAAGCACGGGGCCACCCCTCCCGGCGCGGGGCCGAAAGCGCTGAAACGACGCGATAGACCGCGCGCGATGCGGTCGTAGAGGTCATGGGCGGCGTCCTGAAGCGATCATGGTCCGACACTACATAACATTGGTGCCGGCCGGGTTTGCAACCCATTCCGCGCCGGATGTTAACGGGAAACGCCGGGATCATGCGCGATAGGCGGCGGTGGTGCCGGCCGAACTCAGCAGATAACTCTACTGCCGGTCTCCGCCTCAGCCCTCCGGCGTCGCCTCGCCCTGCTGACGGGCTTCGACGATCTTTCTGATGCGGATGCGGTCGCGGGCCGAGACGCCGAGAAGCTCGGCGGCGCGCCAGACCAGGTTGGCCTCGAACTCGTGCACGGTGCCGTCGGCCATGACGATCTCCCAGAGCATCTCGACCACCTTCTGGCGTCCCTCGCCGTCGAGCTTGCGGGCGAGCACCCGGGTGAAGCCATAGAGGTCGACGGCCTCCCGCTCCTTGCGCTCGGCCGCCGCGATCAGCCGGTTGGCCTCGGAGGAGGAGAGATCGTAATGGCTCCTGAGCACGTCCTTCAGCCGCGTCGACTCGCTCTCGTCGAGCACGCCGTCGACGACCGTGGCGTGGACGAGCAGCGCCGTCGCCGCCAGATGCAGCTCGTCGAGCGCAAGCTCCGGCGCATCGCTGGCCGGGCCGGAAAGATCCTCAACGAAAACCTTGAGCTTGTTCCATAAGGTCACGGGGCTTGATCCGATGGTTTCGACGGGGCAGAGACGCGCGCACCATACGCCGCGCACGCGCCGGGCCCAAGTTATGTCGACTCAGTTGGCCGGCTTCGGGGCGACCGCGGCGGCGTCCTCCGCGATGGCGGCGCCCTCATCGGCGCGTAACAGCTCCAGGATCTTCGGATGCGGGAAACCGTCGGCGCGCCGCTTCTTCTCCTTCTGATAGGCCTTCACCGCGGCGCGCGTCTTGGAGCCCAGGATGCCGTCGATCTCGCCGACCTCGTAGCCCTTGGCCGCCAGCCGGCGCTGCAGCTCGAAGCGCTCCGCGGTGTTGAGCGGGCGCACGCCGCCGGGCCAGGGCCGCGCGAAGGCCTCGCCGCCCCTGAGCCGGTCCGACAGGTGGCCGACGGCCAGCGCGTATTTGGTCGCCGCGTTGTAGCGCATGATGACGCGGAAATTGCGCAGGATCAGGAAGGCCGGGCCGTTGCGGCCCGCCGGCAGGAACAGCGACGCCGTATCGGCCGGACGCGGAAACGCCTTGCCGCGCACGCGCTTTATCCCCAGCGCCTGCCAGCGCTTGATGGAGCGGGCGTTGCGGCGCCCGGCGAGCTTCGTGTTGAAGCGCCTGGGCAGCGCCACCTCGTAGCCCCAGGTCTTGCCGGCCTGCCATTTGGCCGAGCTCAAGAAGCGCGCCGTGGAGGCCAGGGCGTCGGGGATCGTCTCCCAGATGTCGCGCTTGCCGTCGCCGTCGAAGTCCACCGCATAGCGCGTGAAGTTGGAGGGCAGAAACTGGGTGTGGCCCATGGCGCCGGCCCAGGAGCCGACCATGGCCTCGAGCGGCGCCTCGCCGCGCTGCACGATCTTCAGCGCCGCCAGCAGCTCGCTGCGGCCGAACCGGGCACGCCGCCCGCGATAGCCCAGGGTGGAGAGCGAGCGGACCACGTTCATATCGCCCTTGAACAGGCCGAAATTCGTCTCCATGCCCCAGATGGCGACCAGCACGTGCTTGTCGACGCCCCAGCGCGCCTCGATCTTGTCGAGCACGGACCCCAGCTCCTCGAGCCTGGCCCGGCCCTTCTCGATGCGCGTGTCCGAGACGGTGAGGGAGAGATACTGCCCGGCCGAAAGGACGAACTCCGGCTGGTGGGCATTCTTCTTCACGACCACCGGGTCGGGCGTCAGGCCCTTGAAGGCCCGGTCGTAGAGCTCGCCCGAGATGCCGCTCTTGCGGGCCGTGGCCCGGAAGCTCTTCACGAAGCGGCGGTAGGCGGCCTCGTTGGCCTCGGCGGCGCCGGGCGCCAGCGTCAGCGCGGCGGGCAGCGTGACCACCCAGAGCGCGCCGGCGAGGCCGGCAACAGCGAGAAGGCGGAAAAGCAGCGACATGGCCGGTTCACTTCGAGCTAAGGTTCGAATCGGCTCGCGATCATATAGGAAGGCGCGCAATAGAAAAGGCGGCCCCGAATCCGGGGCCGCCCTCTCGAACCGGTAACGGGACTAGTAGCAGTTCCGCCAATAGTTCCGCCAGCAGTTGCGCCAGTAGTAGCGGCGCCTGCGGTGCCAGCGATGATGATAGGGCTCAACGTCGCCTTCGCCCGGGGGAGGTCCTTCCGGCTCGCCGCCGCCCATGGCGGCCATGAGCTCGTTCACCTTCTCGGCCGGGACTTCGAACTGGCCCAGCTCCTCGTCGGGAATTTCGTAGAACTTCCCGTCTACGCTTCTGAGGATAGCCACTCTTTCCTCCTTCTCTCACCTTCAAATGACGCCCCCGGTGCTCTCACAGACGGAAACGTAGTGTCGCAGCAGTCCCTATACAACGCCGCCATGACGCTCTTTCGGCAGCCGCCATGTTGCGACGCGGCGAAGCCGGAAAGACCGCATGCCGGCGCCGGACCGCTGCCTGCGCGGCTCGCCACGACGATGAATGCCCCGCCGTGCGCCCCTCATCCCGGGCGGCTCAATCACTCAACCCGAGATTGAATAGAATATATTTCAGGTTGCAGCTCATCAAGTTAGATGGACGGCCGCGCGGCCAGGGGGCGACCGTCCGATGTCGGACCCGAACGCTCCGGTGCCGGCTCACAGGTTTCCGGGATTCCACTTTCCCAATCCTGCCGAACAGTCATGTGCGAAAGCGGGAAACACTCTTCCCACATATCTCTCGGCGTCATCCCGGCGCAGGCCGAGATCCAGGCGCGGCTGCCGCTTGGCGCGGCACTGGCGGACGCCACCCGGAGCCGGCGGCAGGGTCTCGACGCCATCCGCCGAGGCCCGGAGGGTTGTGCGCCGGATGGATCCCGGCCTGCGCCGGGATGACGCCGGAGGGCGTCTCCCGAACGGCTGTCCGGACGCACGAACCGCGGCCGGGAACCAAGGCCGCATCCGTCGCGCCATTCGACCCAGGCATCGCTCAAATTCTGGACACCGGCGAGCGGCGGCCGCTACCCGCTGGTGAGGTCGCAGGGTCCCTCGTCCGGCGGGCCGCCGTCCGGACCGGCCATGTCCTCGGGCGGGCTCGCGTCCGGGCCGGACCTCTCGTCCGGCCCGTCGAGCCCCGGCGGCCCTGCCTCGGGGCCGGGATCCATGGCGCCGGCGATCTGGGCCACCAGCTCCTCCGGGAGCTCGAACTGGCTCAGCTTGTCGTCCGGGATCTCGAAGACCTTGCCGTCCACGCTTCTGAGAATTGCCACACTGACCTCCTTCGCCCCCGTTGCCACTGCTAAGATGTCGAGGCGATACGACGGTATCGTATCGCGCTCCCGGGCGGTGTCGATGCGAAAGCGCACAAGACCCTCGGTCAAGGGCGCGAGACGATGAAGTCCTCGCCCACATAGACGGTCGGCTCCCGCCCGTCGCGGGAGAAGCCGACGGCCCAGATGGCGCCGCCGACACCGCCGAGCCGCTGGCGTGTCTTGCCGGTGCGCAGGCCCCAGACATGGATCTCGTTGTCGTTGCCGCCGGCCATGACCGCGGAGCGGCCGTCCGGGCCGACGGCGGTGGCCAGCACGATGTTGTCGTGGCCCCTATAGCGCGCGAGGCGCTTGCCCGTGGCCGGTGAAGACGATGCTGCGCACCATCGCCATCGGACCGCTGGTCTCGAGCTGAATCAGGGGCCGATCCTCGGCGGCGGCAGCGCCGCCATGCGCCATGACCATGAAGAGCAGGGCCAGGAGGGCCAGCGGCCGCCTCCCGCGCCCGTTCGAACGCCAGACCTGCATGTCTCTCTCCCATTGCCGCCCGCGATCGGGCGCGCGGCATCACCTGACCTGACATGTAGGCGCGGAACGCCGCGCCACAACGCCGGGCCAGCCCGGGCTGGGAAGCTGAACCGGAGATGAACGGGCCGCTCGGGCTGCGTTCAGCGGCGCTTTGCTATGTCCGCGTCATGGCCGAGCGCGGCAGCGCCGGCTGCCTATGGAAAGGGCTGAACAGAAAGCGGGAGACAGAGGAATCATGACCCTTTATCGCGAGATGAAACTGAAGTCTTTGGTTGCCGCTTCGGCGGTTGCGCTGGCCCTCGGCATCGTCGGCGCCACGGGCGCCAGCGCCCAGACCGCGGACGGCGACGCCGCCGCCAAGACCCGCCAGATCGCGGTCGAGCAGGCCGAGAAGGTCGCCAAGGTCGACGAGAAGGCCGAGGTGGCGTTCGAGGACGCAAAGGCCGAGACAGTGAAGACCGAGGTGGCCCAGCAGTCCGACGACGCCGGCAAGCCCGTCCCCGAGGTCGAGGCCGAGGTGGACGAGAAGACCGACGAGAAGGTCGTGGTGGAAGAGACGCCAGAGATCGAAGAGA
>JAKSBI010000853.1 GCA_022361215.1 Hyphomicrobiales bacterium
ACGTCCTATATCTGGACCAGCAGCTCCTGGACTTCGTCGATCCGTTCGAGCGCCAATCCGGTTCCGACCACGACACAGCGCAGCGGATCCTCGGGAATCTTGAACGGCACGCCGGTGCGGCGGCTCAGCTTGACGTCGATCCGGTCAAGCAGCGCGCCTCCACCCGTCAAGACAATCCCGTCTTCGTAAATGTCTGCCGCCAGCTCCGGCGGGATCCGCTCCAGCGACAGCATGACGCCGTCGGCGATCCGCTCCAGCGGCGGGTCCAGGGCCTCGGCCACGTCGGGCGGGCCCAGCTTGATCTCGCTCGGCACGCCCTTGCGCAGGTCGCGCCCCTTGATGTGGATATCCACCGCCGTGCCGTTGGACTTGGCGACGGCGCAGCCGGCCTCGACCTTCATGGCCTCGGCGCTGGCCTCGCCGATCAGCAGGTGGTGGCGATTGCGCACATAGGTGATGATCGCCTCGTCCAAGGCGTTGCCGGCGGTCTTCAGCGAGCGCGAATAGAGCACACCGCCCAGCGTCATGATGGCGATGTCGGTGGTGCCGCCGCCGATGTCGACGACCATGGCGCCGCGCGGCTCGGCGATGCGCAGCCCGGCGCCGAGCGCCGCCGCCACGGGCTCCTCGATGACGAAGACCTTGCGCGCGCCTGCCGCGAGCGCGGCTTCCTGTACCGCGCGGCGCTCCACCGGCGTGGCGTCGGCGGGCACGCAGATCATGATCTTGGGACTGGTGAAAGACTTGCGGTTGTGTACCTGGCGGATGAAATACTTGATCATCTCTTCCGCCGCGGCGAAGTCGGCGATCACGCCGTCCCGCATGGGCTGAATGGTCTCGATCTCGTCCGGCGTGCGGCCGAGCATGGACTTGGCCTCGCGGCCGACCGCCAGAAGCTTGCGGATGCCGCCCCGATGGGAGACCGCGACCACCGAAGGCTCGTCCAGGACCACCCCTCGTCCCGGCACGTAGACGAGCGTATTGGCCGTGCCGAGATCGATCGCCATGTCATTCGAAATGACGCCGATGAGACCGGAAAACATGTGACCGACGACCCTTTCCGAACAAACGTCACGCCACAGACTTGGGAATGGTTGCATGAGCCCCCGGGGACACGTAATACGCGTATCGCAGAGGGCGTCAAGGCTTTCCTGACCCGAATCCCATCATGGGGTATTTTCGGGCGCCGGGCAATGAGCGGCGCCCGAAATTGGTTTACGAGGCCATCATTTTTTCCGGAGCGGTCTTCTCGCGCTTCACGATCAGCTTGTTGAGCGCGCTGACATAGGCGCGCGCCGAGGCGACCATGGTGTCGGTGTCGGCGCCGCGGCCGGTGACCGTCTTGCCGGCCTCCTCCAGCCGGACGCTGACCTCGGCCTGGGCGTCGGTGCCCTCGGTCACGGCGTGCACCTGGTAGAGCGGCAGGCGCGCGTCGTGGGGCACGATCGCCTTGATGGCGTTGAAGGTGGCGTCGACGGGGCCGTCGCCGGAGGCCTCCCGGGTCTCGTGCTTGCCGTCGACCTCAAGCGTGATGGTGGCCTTTTGCGGGCCGCCGGTGCCGGCGATGACGGTCAGCGCCACCACCTTGATGTGGTCGGCGGTCGCCATCTCGTCGTCGACCAGCGCCTCGATGTCCTCGTCGAAGACATGCTTCTTCTTGTCCGCCAGGTCCTTGAAGCGCTGGAAGGCGTCCTGGAAGGCATTCTCGCCGAGCTCGTAGCCCAGCTCCTTCAGCTTCTCGCGGAAGGCGTGCCGTCCGGAGTGCTTGCCCATGACCAGGGAGGACTCCTTCAGCCCCACATCCTCGGGCGTCATGATCTCGTAGGTCTGGGTGTGCTTCAGCATGCCGTCCTGGTGGATGCCGCTTTCGTGCGCGAAGGCGTTCTTGCCGACGATGGCCTTGTTGTACTGCACCGGGAACGCAGTCACGCCGGCCACCAGCTTGGAGGCCCGGGTGATCAGGGTGGTGTCGATGCCGGTCCAGTAGGGCAGGACGTCGTTGCGGGTGTTGATGGCCATCACCACCTCTTCGAGCGAGGCGTTGCCCGCGCGCTCGCCGATACCGTTGATCGTGCACTCGACCTGCCGTGCACCCGCGGCGACGCCGGCCAGCGAGTTGGCCACGGCCATGCCCAGATCGTTGTGGCAATGGGTTGAGAACACCACCTCGTCGGCGCCCGGCACGCGCTCGCGCAGCATCTCCAGCAGCGCCTTGTACTCGTCGGGCACGAAATAGCCGACCGTGTCGGGAATGTTGATGGTGGTGGCGCCGGCCTTGATGGCCGCCTCCACGCAGCGGCAGAGGAAATCGGTCTCCGTGCGCGTGGCGTCCTCGGGCGACCATTCCACGTCGTTCGTGTAGCTCCGGGCGCGCTCGACGCTCTTCGAGACCGCGTCCAGCACCTCCGAGGGCTCCATCTGGAGCTTGAATTTCATATGTACGGGGCTGGTGGAGATGAAGGTGTGGACGCGCGGCCGCTCCGCCCCCTGCACCGCCTCGCCGGCCCGGTCGATGTCCTTGAAGCCGGCGCGGGCGAGCCCGGCCACCACCGCGTTCTTCACGATCTTGGAGATCTCGCTGACCGCCTGGAAGTCGCCGTTGGAGGCGATCGGGAAGCCCGCCTCGATGATGTCGACGCCCATCTCGTCGAGCATCTCGGCCACCTGCAGCTTCTCCTCCAGGGTCATGGAGGCGCCCGGCGACTGCTCGCCGTCCCGCAAGGTGGTGTCGAAGATCAAGACGCGGTCGGCCTCGTTGCGGACCTCGCGCGCCGGCTTGGCTGTCTTGTCTGGTGTCTGAGAAGTCGTCATCGGTCTGATCCTTCGCTCGCGGAGCCCGCCTGACGCGGCCCGGACCCCCGGAGTTCAACTGTTCTTCTGGTGATGTCGTCCCCTAAGCGCCCGCCTCGTCTCATCGGAGGCAGCCGGTGCTCAGGGGCTGATAAGGAGAAGGATCCGGCCAAGAGCCGCCTGACCGAGAAGGAGCGCGGAGAGGCCCAGCAGACCGGCAAGGCCCAGCCAGGCGCGATCGGACGCGTCGGCCTTTTC
>JAKSBI010000715.1 GCA_022361215.1 Hyphomicrobiales bacterium
AGATCGTGCCCGATCAGTTCGCGACCCACTGGCAGCTCACCCTCGACTTCCTCAGGATCGTGACCGAGCAGTGGCCGGCCGTGCTGGCGGAGCGGGGGCAGAGCGCGCCCTATGCGCGCCGGAACCGCATGATGGCCGCCGCGACCGAGCGCCTTGCCGCCGCGAGCGACGGGCCGCCGGTCATCGCCGCGGGCTCCACGGGCAGCGTCCCGGCCACCGCGGCGCTCCTGACCGTGGTCGCGCGCCTGCCCCGGGGCGCCGTGGTCCTGCCGGGCCTGGACCTCGATCTCGACGCCGAGAGCTGGGGCGCCATCGCCGAGGTGCATCCGGAACACCCGCAGGCGGGCATGCGCCAGCTCCTCGACCGCATGGGCGCGGACCGTCGGGAGGTGGCCTATCTGCCGGGGACGGCGCCGGAGCCCGAGGCGCAGGCGCGCCTCGCGCTGATCAGCGAGACCATGCGCCCGGCCGGCACCACGGAGCGGTGGCGGCAGTTCGCCGAGAGCGTGGACCGGGCGCACGTCGAAGAGACGCTCGCCGGCATCGGCGTGGTCGAGGCGCCGACGGCGCGCGACGAGGCCGAGGCGATCTCGCTGATGCTGCGCGGCGTCGCGGAGGCGCCCGGCAAGCGGGCCGCGCTGGTGACGCCCGACCGCGAGCTGGCGCGCCGGGTGGTCACGCGCCTGGAGGAATGGGGCTTGCAGGTGGACGACTCCGCGGGCCGGCCGCTCGCCAAGACGCCGTCGGGGGTCTTTCTCGATCTGGTCGCGGAGGTGGCCCATACGGGCTTCGCGGCGGTGCCGCTGATGGCGCTCCTGAAGCATCCGCTCTGCCGCCTCGGCCGGCCGGCGGGCGCCGTGCGCCGGGCCGCCCGCCTGATCGAGCTGGCGGCCTTCCGGCAGCCCATCGCGGCCAGCGGCATCGGCGAGGCGCTGCGCGGCCTGCTCCGGGCCAGGGCGGAGACGGGGACCGGGGGGCGTCGCGGACGGCTGCTGGACCGCTTCTCAGGCGCGGACTGGGAGGCGGCGGAAAGCCTGCTCGCCGATCTCGAAACGGCCTTTGCGCCGCTGACCGGGCTCTATGACAGCGCCGCAAAACACCCCTTGCGGACCTATGTGGAGGCGCATGCGACGGCGGCGGGGGCGCTGGCGCGGACCGGGGTCAAGGAGGCCGAGATCCTCTGGCGTGGCGATGCGGGCGAGGCGCTGGCGCTGCTGCTGGCGGAGCTGCTGTCGGCCGCCACGGCCGGCCCGGCGCTGGAGCCGCCCGACTATGCGGAGTTCTTCCGCTCGCTCTTTGCGGGCCAGCCGATCCGGCCGCGTCAGGCGGCGCATCCGCGCATTCACATCTGGGGGCCGCTCGAAGCGCGCCTGCAGCAGCCGGACCTGGTGATCCTCGGCGGGCTGAACGAGGGCACCTGGCCGAGCCCGAAGGAGGTCGACCCCTGGCTCAGCCGGCCCATGCGCGCCGAGATCGGCCTGCCGCCGCCGGAGCGGCGCATCGGGCTCTCGGCGCACGACGTCGCCCAGCTCCTGGCGGCGCCGGAGGTGGTGGTCACCCGCGCCACGCGCGTGGCCGGCGTGCCGACGGTGCCGTCCCGCTGGCTGCTGCGCCTGGAGGCGGTGGTCGGCATGCTCGGCCTCGGGGATACCCTGCGCACGCGCCAGCCCTGGCTCGGCTGGGTGCGGCTGCGCGACGAGCCGGGCGAGCACGTGCCCGTCGCGCGCCCCGAGCCCCGGCCGCCGCTCGATGCGCGCCCGCGCAAGCTCAGCGTGACACGAATCGAGGACTGGATTGCCAACCCCTACGCCATCTACGCGCGCGAGATCCTGGGCCTGGTGCCGCTCGACCCGCTGGCGCCGGAGCCGGACGCCGCGCTTCGCGGCGAGATCATCCATCGCATCCTGCACCGGTTCACCCGGGACCATGGCGAGGCGCTGCCCGAGGACTGCCGCGGCGAGCTGGTGGCCATCGCCAAGGGGCTCATGGGCGATTACGAGGGTTTTGCCCGTATCGCCGCGTTCTGGTGGCCGCAGTTCGTGCGCTTTGCCGATTGGTTCGCGGCCAGCGAGCCGGAGCGCAGGGCGGGCGTGGCGCGCGTCCACTCGGAGATCAAGGGCGAGCTCGTCCTGCCCGGGCCTTTCCGCGATTTCCGCCTGACGGCGCGCGCGGACCGCATCGATGTCTGCGAGGACGGTCAGGTCGTGCTCTACGACTACAAGACCGGCGCGCCGCCGACGGGGCGTCACGTGGCGGAGCTGTTCGCACCGCAACTGCCGCTCGAGGCCGCGATCGCGGCGGCAGGCGGGTTCGAAGGGGTCGAGGGCGCGGCGGTCCGGGATCTGCTCTATGTGCGCGCCTCGGGGCGCGAGCCGCCGGGCGAGATCAGATCGGCCGCCACCACGGCGCCGGCGGAGCTGGCCGAGGCGGCGCTCGGTGCGCTCAGCGGCCTGATCGCCAAGTTCGACGACCCCGAGACCGCCTATGCGGCGCTGCGGCGGCCCCGGCTGGAGCCGAAGTATCGCTACGACGCCTACGCGCATCTGGCGCGCGTCAAGGCCTGGGCCGGCGACGAGGGGGAGGCGGCATGACCCTCGAAGCGATCCGCGACGAGACCACCGCGAACCAGGCCCGCGCCGCGGACCCGGCGGCTTCGGTCTGGGTCTCTGCCAATGCGGGCACGGGCAAGACCTCCGTCCTGGTGCGCCGGGTGCTCCGGCTGTTGCTCGTCGGCACGGCGCCCGAGCGCATCCTCTGCCTGACCTACACGAAGACGGCCGCGGCGGAGATGGAGAACCGCCTGTTCGGTGAGCTGGAGCGGTGGGCGGTGCAGCCCATCGGGGACTTGGAGAAGGCGCTGAAGGATTTGGA
>JAKSBI010000409.1 GCA_022361215.1 Hyphomicrobiales bacterium
CCGCGAAGCGCACGGCAAGCGCTGGCGCGACGAAAACCGGGCGGCGCTGAAGTCGTATGCAAGCTATATCGACAGACACAGCGTTTGGAGCGACGATCTTCGGTCGTTTTGATGGCGCACGAACGGCGAGCCGCCCTCACGATGCGGCGACCGCCCCCCTATCCGCCCTCCTGCGCCTCCTCGCGCTTCAGCTCCAGCTCCAGCCACTGGTCCTCCGCCTGCGCCAGCTCGGCCTGCTTCGCGCTGAGGTCCGCCGCCGCCGCCTCGAAGCCCTCCGGATTCTCAGCATAGAAGTCCGGCGCTGCGAGACGCTGCTGCAGCGCGGCGATATCGCGTTGCAGGGCCTCAATCGTCTCAGGAAGCGTCTCAAGCGCGTATTTGTCCTTGTAGGAGAGCTTGTTGCCCGCGTTTTTGCGCTGCCGATTTTCGCGTCCTGAAGATGCCGGCGCAGTGGCCTCCTTCTTCACCGGCTTCGGCCGATCCTCGCTCCCCCGTTGCCGCAGCATGTCGGAATAGCCGCCTGCATAATCCTGCCAATGGCCGTCGCCCTCGGCCACGAGAGTGGAGGTGGCAACGCGGTCGATGAAATCGCGGTCGTGGCTGACCAGCAGCACGGTGCCGGAATAGTCGGCCAGCAGCTCCTGCAACAGGTCCAGCGTCTCCAGATCGAGATCGTTGGTGGGCTCGTCCAGCACGAGCAGGTTGGAGGGCTTGGCCAGGGCGCGCGCCAGCATCAGGCGGCCGCGCTCGCCGCCCGAGAGCACGCGAAGCGGCGAGCCCGCCTGCTCGGGCAGGAACAGGAAATCCTTCATATAGCTGACCACGTGGCGCGGCTTGCCATCGACCACGACCATGTCGCTGCCGCCGCCGGTGAGGGCGTCTTTCAGCGTCTCGTCCGGGTCCAGGGCCTCACGGCGCTGGTCGAGGGTCACCATCTCCAGATTGGCGCCGAGCGTGACCGTGCCGCCGTCGGGCACCAGGGCACCCGTCAGGAGGTTGACCAGCGTCGTCTTGCCGGCGCCGTTGGGGCCGAGGATGCCGATGCGGTCGCCGCGATGAACGCGGAGCGACAGGTCCTTGACGACGGCGAGGGCGCCATAGCTCTTGGCAAGGGCCGTCGCCTCCAGAACCCGCTTGCCGGAGGCCTCGCTTTCGACCGCTGCGAGCTTCACCCGGGCTGCGGGGCCCTTGCGCTCGCGCCGCTGCCGGCGCAGCGCCTCCAGGTCGCGCAGCCGTTTCTGGTTGCGCTTGCGCCGCGCGGTCACGCCGTAGCGTAGCCAGTGCTCCTCGCGCACGATCTTGCGGCCGAGCTTGTGATGGTCGCGCTCCTCCTGCTCCAGCGTCGCGTCCCGCCAGGCTTCGAAATCGGCAAAGCCCCGGTCCAGGCGTCGGGTCCGGCCGCGGTCGACCCAGACCGTCGCCCGGGACAGCGTCTCCAGAAAGCGCCGGTCATGGCTGATCAGGACCAGGGCCGAGGGCAGCCGCGCCAGCTCCCCCTCGAGCCAAGTGATGGCTGGCAGGTCCAGATGGTTCGTGGGCTCGTCCAGAAGCAGGATATCGGGCTCCGGCGCCAGGACGCGGGCGAGCGCCGCCCGCCGCGCCTCGCCACCTGAAAGAGTATCGGGCCGCTCGTCACCGCCGATACCGAGCTGCTGCAACAGATACCGCGCTCGGTGCGGGTCGTCGCCGGGGGCGAGGCCCGCCGCCACATAGTCGAGGACGGTGTCGTGACCGGAGAGGTCCGGCTCCTGCGCCAGCGTGCGGATCGTCGTGCCGGGCTGCAGGAAGCGCTCGCCCTGGTCCGGCTCGATCTCGCCGGCCGCAAGCCTCAGAAGCGTGGACTTGCCGGAGCCGTTGCGGCCGACTAGGCAAAGCCGCTCACCGTGCGATACGGAAAGATCCGCGCCTTCGAACAGCGGCTCGCCGCCGAAGGTGAGATGGATGTCCTGCAATGTCAGCAGCGGTGCCATGGGGCGGATGTCTTAGCAGCATGGGCCCCGAAGGCAATCGCCGCGCGCGATCAGGCGCCGCCTTGGCCGATCGCGGCCTGCGCCGCCTCCAGAAGCCGGTCCATGACATCTTGCGAGATCGCGCCGCGGTCCCGCAGCTCCGCCAGGATCTCCTGCGTATGCTGGCCAAGGCGCGGGCCCGCATTACGGATGCGTCCGGGCGTGCGGGAGAGGGTGGGGAAGACGTTCTGCATGCGCAGCGGCCCCAGATCCGCATCGTCCACGCTGGTGACGCTTTCGCGTGCCTGGAACTGCGGGTCCTCGAAGATCTGGGCGATATCGTAGATCGGCCCGATGGCGGCCTCCGCCGCCTCGAAGGCCTCCAGCACCTCTTCGAGCGTGTGCCTGCCGATCCAGGCCGCGACCATGGCATCGATCTCGTCCGCATGCTTGCGGCGCCCGGCCGGCGTCTGGAACCGCGGGTCCGCCGCCGCCGCCTCGCCGCCGGTGAGCGCCAGCACGCGCATGGCGATGCTGGGCGCGGAGGTGGAGAGCGCGACCCAGCGGCCCTCCTTCGTCTTGTAGGCGTTGCGCGGCACGGTGTTGACCGAGCGGTTGCCCGTCCGGTTCTGCACCATGCCGAGCTGGTCGTAGATCGTCGGCTGCGCGCCGAGCAGCGCGAACAGCGGCTCGTAGATGGCCATGTCGATATACTGGCCCTTGCCGCTGCCCTGCATGTCCCGCTCCCAGAGCGCGAACATGATGGCGAAGGCGCCGTGATAGGCCGCCACGCCGTCGGCCAGCCCGAAGGGCGGCAGCGTCGGCGGGCCGTCCGGCTCGCCGGTGATATGGGCGAAGCCGCTCATGGCCTCGGCGATGGTGCCGAACCCGGCCCGGTGGCGCAGCGGCCCCGTCTGCCCGAAGCCCGTCACCCGCAGCATGACCAGGCGCGGATTGAGCTCCGACAGCACGTCCCAGCCGAGCCCCCAGCGTTCCAGCGTACCGGTGCGGAAGTTCTCGATGAACACATCCGCGTCCCGCACCAGCGCCTTCAACGCCTCGGCGCCGTCCGGCTGCTTCAGGTCCAGCACGATCGAGCGCTTGTTGCGCGCCGCCACCTTCCACCAGAGGCCGATACCGTCCTTGCCGTGCCCCATGCCGCGCAGCGCGTCGCCGCGCGGGTGCTCCACCTTGATCACCTCCGCGCCGAAGTCGCCCAGAATGGTGGCCGCCAGCGGCCCCGCGAAAATGGTGGCGCAGTCGATCACCTTCAGGCCGGCGACCGGGCCGGGGGTCTGTGTGGCAGGCGGCATGTGGCTTCGTTCCTCCTATAGCGGGCTTGCTCTATCTTGCGAGATGTCGTCAGCCCTACTTGAATGCAGGTCACTGGTGCACATGTCAAAGATCATTCAGATCCGCAATGTTCCGGACGCTTTGCACGCGAAACTGAAAGCGCGCGCCGCCATGGCCGGCATGTCCCTTTCGGACTATTTGATGTCTGAGATCAAAAAGGTCGCCGAAAGGCCGACATTGGACGAGATGTTGGCTCGGCTCCGGGCGCTTCCGCCGGTGGACCCGCCCGTCTCGTCGGCCGACCTGGTTCGCGAGGAGCGCAATCGTCGGTGATTGTCGTCTTGGCAGCAATCGAGCTTGTCTGAGAGTGGACGGTCGTCAAAAATCCAGCGGCAGGATGGGCACGGTTTCGCCTTTCGGCAAGGCCGGCGCCTCCGGCGGCCGCACGATCAGGCAATCGGCGCCGGCGAGCGGGGAGAGCAGGGAGCTGTCCTGCGAGCGCACCGGCGTAACCAGCGGCTCGCCATTGGGGCCTTCGGCGACGGTAGCACGCATGTAGTGCTGGCGCGGGCCGTTCGAGTCGAGCTCCACGGCCAGCACGCCGGAGCGCGCGGCCGTATCCGAGCCATCGAGGCCGAGCATCCGGTTCAGCATGGGCACCAGGAAGATCCGCGTGCAGACCAGCGCCGAGACGGGATTGCCCGGCACGCCCAGGACCCGCTGCGCCCCGAGTTGCCCGAACATCAGCGGCTTGCCCGGCCGCATGGCGATGCGCCAGAAGTCGAGGTCCATGCCCCTGGCCGTGAGCGCCTTCTGCACCAGGTCGTGCTCGCCGACCGAGGCGCCGCCGATGGTCAGCAGCACGTCGGCATCGCCCGCGCGGGCGACATGCTCGTCCAGGCTCTCCATGGTGTCCCTGGCGATGCCGAGGCGGATCGCGCTGCCTCCGGCGCTCTCGATCAGGGGCGCCAGGCCGTAGGGGATGGACGAGATGATCTGATCGGGCCGCGGCGCGCCGCCCGGCAGCAGCAGCTCGTCGCCGGTGGCCAGGATCGCCACCGCCGGCCGGCGCCGCACGGGCAGCTCCGTCAGGTTCATGGCGGCGGCCAGCGCAAGATCCCGCGCCGAGAGCTTGCGCCTGGCGGCAAAGAGCACATCGCCCTCGGAGAAATCGAAGCCGCGCGGCCGGATCCAGGCGCCTTTCTCCGCGCCTTCGAGAACCCGCACCGTGTCGCCGTCGCGCTCCGCATCCTCCTGGATCACGATGGTATCGGCGCCCGCGGGCACCGGCGCGCCCGTGAAGATGCGCACCGCCTCGCCCGAGGCCACTGCGCCGGAAAAGGCATGCCCCGCGGCCGCTTCGCCGATCACGGTCAAGTCGCGGGGCAGGGCGGCGATGTCGCCGGTGCGCACCGCATAGCCGTCCATGGCGGAGGCATCGAAGGGCGGCTGTGTGAAGTTGGAGGCCACGTCCTCCGCCAGCACCCGCCCATACGCGTCTTGCAACGGCACCGTCTCGCACTCCAGCGGCACGAGGCCGGCAGTGACGCGGGCAAGGGCTTCTTCGACCGGCAGCAGGCCCATGACCGCCTCAGGCCTCGGCGCGGAACGTGCCGGAGCGCCCGCCAGTCTTCTCCAAGAGGCGCACGCCCGAGAGCGACATGCCCCTGTCGACGGCCTTGACCATGTCGTAGATGGTCAGACAGGCGACAGACACGGCAGTCAGCGCTTCCATCTCGACGCCGGTCTTGCCGGAGACCTTCACGGCGGCCTCGACGCGGATGCCGCACGGCTCGTCCGTCAGCTCGAAATCGACGGTGACCTTGGAGAGGGGCAGGGGATGACAGAGCGGGATCAGCTCGTGCGTGCGCTTGGCGGCCATGATGCCCGCGATCCGCGCCGTCGCCAGCACGTCGCCCTTCTTCGCCTGACCGTCGCGGACCAGCCGCAGCGTCTCCGGCAGCATGGAGACGAAGCCTTCGGCCACGGCCGTTCGCACGGTCACGTCCTTGTCCGCGACGTCGACCATATGCGCCTCGCCGCGCTCGTTCAGATGGGTCAGTCCGGGCTTGCTCATTGCGCCGCGTCCTGCGCCTCGCCGCCCTGCGGCGACAGCAGAGCGCGCGTTGCCGCCGCCACGTCGTCCTGGCGCATCAAGCTCTCGCCCACCAGCACGGTGCGCACGCCGACCGAGGCCAGCCGCGCCAGGTCGCTCGGGGCGAAGATGCCGCTTTCGCTGATGACGATGCGGTCCTCCGGCACCGAGGGGGCGAGCGCGGCCGTGGTGTCCAGCGTCGTCTCGAAGGTCTTCAGGTTGCGGTTGTTGATGCCGATCAGCGGCGTCTCCAGCTTCAGCGCCCGCTCCAGCTCGTCCGCATCATGCACCTCCGCGATCACGTCCATGGTCCAGGCCTTGGCCGCCTGTTCGAGCGCCGCCGCCTCGTCGTCGCTCACCGCCGCCATGATGATGAGGATGCAGTCGGCGCCCCAGGCGCGGGCCTCGTCGACCTGATAGGGCTCCAGCATGAAGTCCTTGCGCAGCGCCGGCAGGCCGACCGCGTCGCGGGCCGCCGTCAGATAGCCGGGCCGGCCCTGAAACGACGGCGTGTCCGTCAGCACGGAAAGACAGGTGGCGCCGCCCGCCTCATAGGCCCGGGCCAGGGCCGGCGGATCGAAGTCCGCCCGGATCAAACCCTTGGAGGGGCTCGCCTTCTTGATCTCCGCGATCAGCGCAGTGCTGCCCTCGCGCAGGCGCGCCCCGATGGCCTCGGCGAACCCGCGCACGGGCGCCGCGCCCGCGGCGGCTTCCCGGATCGCCTCCGGCGGCGCGGACTGCTTCGCCGCCGCGATCTCCTCGCGCTTGTAGGACGTAATCTTTTCCAGAATATCGGACATGCGCCTACGCGGTCGTCATCCGGACCAGCCGCTCCAATCTCTCTTTTGCGGCGCCGCTGTCGATGGCGTCTGCCGCCTGCTGCGCGCCCTCCAGCACGGTCGCGGCCTTGCCGGCCACGATCAGGGCGGCCGCCGCGTTCAGCACCACGATATCGCGAAACGGGGAGGGGGCACCGCCAAGCACCTCGCATATAGCCTCGGCGTTGGCGTCGGCATCGCCGCCCAGGAGGTCCTCGGGCGCCGCCTGCGGCAGCCCCGCATCCTCCGGCGTCACCTCGAAGGCGTCAACCGCGCCGCTCTTCAGCTCCGCCACGAAGGTCGGCCCGGTGGTGGTCAGCTCGTCGAGCCCGTCGCTGCCATGCACCACCCAGACATGCTCCGAGCCCAGATTGCGCAGCACTTCGGCAAGCGGCACCAGCCAGTCGCGTGAGAAAACGCCGATCACCTGCCGCGTGGCACCGGCCGGGTTCGACAGGGGGCCGAGCAGGTTGAAGATGGTGCGGGTCGCCAGCTCCGCCCGCGCGGGGCCCACATGCTTCATCGCCGCATGATGAGCCGGCGCGAACATGAAGCCGACACCGGCCTCCGCGATGCAGCGG
>JAKSBI010000864.1 GCA_022361215.1 Hyphomicrobiales bacterium
CCATGCCGAGGACCCGATCCGCTATTACAGCCGGTTCGGCCTGCTCGTCTGCGGCCTGCTGGTCTTCGGCCTCGGCGGCTGGGCCAGCCTGGCGGCGATCAGCGGCGCCGTCATCGCTCAGGCGACGGCCGTCGTCGAGGGCAACTCGAAGAAGATCCAGCACCTGGAAGGCGGCATCGTTTCCAGCATCCTGGTGCGCGAGGGCCAGCATGTGGCCAGGGGCGAGGCGCTGCTCCAGCTCGACGACACCCAGGCGCGCTCGCGCATCCGCTATCTGAACGCGCAGATCACCTCCATCGACGACCAGTTGACGCTGGTGTCGGAGGAGCTGTCGGACCTGAGCGCGCTGTTCCGCAAGGGGCTGACCCAGAAATCGAAGCTGCACGCCGTCAAACGCCGCAAGATCGAGCTGGAGGGGCGGCGAAACGAGAGCCGCGCCGAGCTTTTCGCCGCGGAGGACCTGGTCCGGCGCGCCGTGATCCGCGCCCCGATCTCGGGTTTCGTCCATCAACTGGCCGTCCACACCGTCGGCGGCGTGATCAAGGCCGGTGAGACCGCGATGGCCATCGTGCCCAGCCGGCACCGTCTGGTCTTCGAGGCACGGATCGCGCCCGAGACGATCGACCGCATCAGCCCAGGCCAGCCGGCCGTGCTGCGCTTTCCCGCCTTCGACCAGCGCACGACGCCGGAGGTGACCGGCGTCGTCGCCAGGATCTCCGCGGACCTGACGCGGGAGAGCGCGGAGTCGCCCCCCTTCTACGCGGTCCAGATCACGCTCCCCGCCCCTGAGCTCGCGCGCCTCCCCGGCAAGACCCTCAAGGCCGGCATGCCTGCCGAAGTCTTCATCCAAGCCAGCGAGCGTAACGTCCTGAGCTACCTGGTAAAGCCCCTGTCGGACCAGATCGCGCGAACGTTCCGGGAGCGCTAGGGCCTGTCGCGATCATTCTGAGTCGCGCCATTGCTCCAGCTCCTTGTTGAAGCATGTCTTTTGTCCCGAAACCGGTATCCACTTTCGGGAGACATGCTTTAGGCTCGGCGGCTCCGAGCCCTGGCATCGGACCAGATTCGGCTCAGCTTGATTTACGCCCTTCTTTCTCCCCCTCGTGCGGGCCGGTGCATTGTATGATCGCGTGTCTTTCACGCTCGCCCGATCGAGGTCCCGGCCCGGCATGACCCAATTCCTCAACCGCCTGTCGCTCTGGCACAAGATCGTCGGACTGATCTCCGTGCTGCTCCTCGCCATGCTGCTGGTGGCGGGGTACTCCCACATCAAGACCCTGCAGAGCCATGACGAGATCCAGGACCTGAACGGCCTGCTGCTGCCGATCCTGAAGCGGCTGGCACGCGTCGAGGTGCATGCGCTGCGAGAGGACATCCACTACGAGCGGGCCATGGCGCTGCGCGTCGGCGGGGGCAAGGCGGAGGACCTGAAGACGGAGGTCGACCGCTTCAAAGCGCTCGGCGAGCAGGTGATCAAGGAGGTCGGCAATGTGCGCAGCCTCGCCGCCCAGGCGCTCGAACGGGTGCGCGAGGTCGAGGACGCGGTGGAGCTGGCCCGCATCGAGCCCCTGCTGCAGGGCATCGAGAAGGCGCACAAGCGCTTCCGCGAGCAGTCGATCGCCGTGCTCGACCACACCGGCCCGACCGACAGCGAGCTCTATCGCACGAAGCTGGCGCAGCTCGAGCGCGACAAGGACGAGCTGTTCGAATCGCTCGCTCTGATGGTGCTCCAGCTCGAGGAGTTCGTCGCGGCCCAGGCCTTGGAGGTGGTGCGCCACGACAGGGAGCGCACCCAGCTCTCCTGGCAGTTGCTCGCGGTGGCGCTCGGGGCGTTCCTGGTCGGCGTCGGCCTGGGCACCGTGGTCACGCGGCGCATGCTGGAGCCCATCGCGAATCTGAGGGAAAGCGCGGCGGCCGTGGCCAAGGGCGATCTCGACATCGAGGTCGAGCCCAGGACGCGCGACGAGATCGGCGACCTGGCGCTGGCCTTCAACCAGATGGTGGCGGGCCTGCGCGAGCGCGAGAGCATCAAGGAGACCTTCTCCAGCTATGTGGACCCGCGCATCGTCGGCCACCTGCTCTCCCCCGGCAACGAGGACCAGGAGGGCGACCGGCGCGAGATGACCGTGTTCTTCTCCGACATCGAGGGCTTCACCGGCATCTCGGAGCAGCTCACCCCGAAGAGCCTGGTGAAGCTGATCAACCACTATCTGGGCGACATGTCCGTGCCGATTCAGGAGCAGGACGGCGTCATCGACAAGTTCATCGGCGACGCCATCGTGGCCTATTGGGGCCCGCCCTTCGTGCGCGACCGCGACCAGGCGGTGCTCGGCTGCCGCGCCGGGCTGGCCTGCCTGGAGCGCCTGGAGCTGTTCCAGGAGCAGGTGCCGGAGATCACGGGCCTGCGCCAGGGCGCGCCGACGATCAACATCCGCATCGGCATCGCCACCGGCCCGGTGGTGATCGGCAATATCGGCTCCACCAAGATGCGCAACTACACGCTGATGGGCGACACGGTGAACCTGGCCTCGCGGCTCGAAGGCGCCTGCAAGGAATACGGCGTGCGCATGCTGGTCAGCGAGGCGACGGCGGAGGCGGTGCGCGAGGAGATCGACCTGCGCGAGATCGATACCATCGCCGTCAAGGGCAAGAGCGAGCCGTCGCGCATCTTCGAGCCCTTGGGCCGCGCGGCGGACGCCGGCGCCACCATCCGGATCTTGAGGGAGTCCTTCGCGACGGGCCTCGCCGCCTATCGCGCGCAGGACTGGGGCAAGGCCAAGACCGCCTTCTCGAAATGCCTGGAGACGGCGCCCGAGGACCGGCCGAGCCAGACCTTCCTCGCCCGCATCGACATGCTGAAGACCGCGCCGCCGGGCGCGGACTGGGACGGCGTCTGGCGCATGTCGACGAAGTGAGGCGGCGCCTTGCCTCCAAATCGCCCCGATCCTCTCTCACCACGGCCGCCTTCCTGTGATGCAGTGACTCGAAATCCCCGCCGCACGGATATCCCGCCATGACACTCGCCGTCACAGAGCCTCCCACCGCCACCGGCCATCTCGGCCTCGCCATCGGCGATGTCCCGTCGTTCTTCAATGTGGAGGCCCGGCGGCACGGCGCGCCGGAGCGGCTGATGCTGCAGGACGGCACCTGCGAGCGCGGCCAGCGCACCGTCTGCACCTACACCTTGAGCGAGTCCGTCGGCGTTCTGATCTCCACGGACCGGGACGGCGCCAGCGTCACCGAGTTCTCCGTCATGTTCGTCGGCAAGGACCGGGACGGCTTTCAGGACGCCGTCACGACCTTCGCCATCGCCATGGCGCTGTTCGATCCGCGCGTGACGGAGGACGACCGCAGCCACCTCGTCCAGCGCCTGCTGGACGGCGCGGCGGAGCGGGACGAGTTCGCCGTCGACGGAAAGGCCGTCCGCTACAAGCTGCTGAAGACCAGGGCCCTCGGCCTGCATCTGGTCATCGAGCCCAGGGCCTGACCGGGCGCCGGCACCACCTGCACACAGACCAGGCGCGACGCGGCCCGCCCCGGGCGGTCACCTGCCATCGTGCGCCTGCGCCGACACCGTGCCGAGCGACAGGCTTGCGCCATCCCCGCTGCGGCAGCTTGCGTCGGCTGAGATCGCCGCCATGGAGAGCAGCGTTATCACCAGGATCACCCCGAACCATTTTGCGTAAAAGGCCATCGCGTTCCCATGTCCCTGGACCGGAGCCGGGCGCCCAAGGAGAGGGATTGGCAGCGGGCTGCACCGGCTCCGGTCGGCTCCGACCGACGGGGGAGAAGCGCGTCTGGCGGGAGCCCTGAGGGCTGGTTCCGGCCGCATCTCACGATGTCGCGCGAACCAGCCACCCTGCTTTGTCGTGTCTTCGGTTGGTTCAACGCTGGCGACGGCGCAAATCCGTCGCAAAAAAAGCGGGCTGTGAGCGAACGTCCTGAATCCCATGATTTTTCTTCGCGCGTTAAGCCTACGGAAAGCTGTATTTGGCAGGCTGGGCCAGGATCAGGGCCCGTTGTCATAACCGCCGCGGCGCAGAACCGCACGGGGGGAACGGAGTGGAGCATGTCGACACAGACCCAGCGCGTATCCTTCGCAAGCGAAGCCGCCTACGCAGAAGATGCCTCCCCCAGCCGGGACCAGGCCGAGTCCGTCTCGACGGAAACGTCGTCGCCGCTCGAAAGCGCGATCGCGGACACCATCAATGCGCTGGCCGCCGGCGGCGTCGCCATGCAGGACATGGGCCCCCTGCTCCATCTCAAGCATGCCGTGCGCTACATCGGCGCCGAGGAAAACGCCGACGCCTTCACGTCGAAGCGCCGGAACCACCCGGCCAGCGACGCGCTGATGGCGCGCGCCGCCGTCATCATGGATCTGCTGGTCCAGGGCGGCTGGACCCAGGAACAGGCCGCGCAAACCACGGCCCGTCAGCTCATCGGCAGCGGCGTCACCCTGCCGGAGGTGGGCGGAGACGCGCGCGGCTGGAAGCGGCTGGTGTACTGGCGCACGCGCCTCAAGGAGAACCTGCAATCCTCCGAGGCGCAGGTCGAGTATGAGAGCTTCACCGAGGAAGTGACCGACATTCCGGCCGAAGAGCGCCTCGCCCGCGCCCTGAACGACCGCCTCTGGGACCGTCGCTCGGGCACCCCGCGCTGAGCGCGCCGGGCCG
>JAKSBI010000357.1 GCA_022361215.1 Hyphomicrobiales bacterium
CGAGACGTCGCAGCGCATGCCGCGCACGCGCCCGCCCTCTCCGGACAGCGCCTCGGCCGTGGAGGCCAGAGCATCCTCGTCCACATCCGCGATCACGACCTCGTAACCGCCAGCGATCAGGCCCTTCGCGATCGCCGCGCCAAGACCGCCGGCCCCGCCCGTGACGATGGCCCTCTCATGTTCGTTTTCCGCCATGCTGCTTCGGTCCCTCCCTTCGTGACGCCAAGCGGCCGCCCGCATTGGACAGCGCCCGGAGAGACCTCTTGTTATCACAGAGTCGGCGGCGGCCCGCCGGTACGCCCAGGGTCAGAGCCGCGCCGCCTGGACATGCATCCAGTCGAAGTTGCGCGCCCGTCCGAGGCTCAGCCAGCCCTCCTCCTCCCAGAGCCGCCACCAGGGCACGTATTCGGGCCGGGCCAGCGCGGCCCTTTCGCGGCCCCATTTGAGCTGGTTGCGGATCGGATCGATGTCCAGCGCGATGCCCCAGGCGTGCATGGACCAGCGCGTCCCGCCGCGCATCTTGCGCACATTCAGGCAGCCGCCGAACATGTCCAGGCGCAGCCGTTCGATCTCGTCCTCGCCGTAGTGGTCGAGGACGCGCGCCAGCACGCGCTTCATGCTGTCATGGACCTTCTCGTGACAGAAGAAGCCGGTGATGGTCTGGCGCGTGTTCCAGGCGATCGTCATGGCATAGGGCAGCTCGATGCGCGTCTGGTTGGCGCCCACATTGCCGTAGAAGCGCTGCACGTCGCGCTGGCGCGGCCAGTCGTTCCTGACGACGGGCGGATCGTCGTCGTCCGGCACGTGATCGCGCCAGGGCTCGGGCTTCCGGCCGGTGCGCTGCAGATGCAGGAACACCTCGATGGCGTGCCGGGTCTGGGGTCCGATGAGCCCGTCGATCGGCCCGACCTCGATGTCCAGATCGGCCATCAGGAGCTGGGCATAGGCATCCCGGCGGCGTTTCGCGCCCCAGCGTTTCCAGTCTTTGGGACCAGCCTCGCCGCGGGCCTCGAGCGCCGCGTCGACGGCGGCGCGGGTCTGCGGTCCGGCGATGCCGTCGATCGGCCCCTTGTAAAAGCCGGCAGCCTGCAGGGCCTCCTGGATCGTCTGCACGTCCATTGTTGTTACGCCTTCTGACGACTGACGCGCATGACGCCCCGGCGGCACTGGCGCCGCCCCCCTTCAGGCCGCGCCGGGGGTTCGGAGGCGTGAAGATCGCAGGGACTGTCGGTGTTTTTGTGGCCTCGATCGGTTTTCGGAGGCCGGAGCGGGCTTCAAACCGAGAGCGATGCGGGGCACTGCCCGCCTGAACGCAGAAGCAATTCGAGGAAAACGGGAAAGGCGGCGACGGCTCTCAGGCGCGTCCGCGCGCGAGCGTCCGAAGAAGTCCGCCGATCAGCTCGGGCTCGCGCCTCCCGATGTCCGCCGGCGAACATATCGCTGCCGGTCCATCGGCTTCGCGGCGGCGGGTCATGGCCCAGCTATGGTCAGAGATAGAGGTCGGTCGGTCACCGCACGTCCGGGTGGGATCGGGGAAGGCTCTGAATGGGTGGGCGAGGAGGTCTCCACAAGCGCGGTTCCCGATCCGACCTCTCTTTGGCATCTCTGTCTTGTCTCCCTTTTTGTGGGATGATGAGTAACGCAACGCAACTGCGTCACTGACGTCAATTTCGTCACAAACGCGTCAATCTTCAAATGGATTCACAAACATCATTTGATCGGTTTTCCCTATCGAACCGGTCCTGCCATGAGACAATACGAATTTCGAGATGACCGCTAAGGCGCGCAAAACCGGGCTTGGAGCGCCCTTTGCGGCCCGAGTCGTCCGTCGCGACGTTCGACGGGACGCAATCGGGTCCGCTGCGCGTCGCGGCCGGCCGCGCGCGCCCGCGACGGCCCAAGCTCGTCCTCGCCGAGATGTCCGGGTGACCGCCCTTCAACGCCTTGAAGATAGAGAAAGCCTATCAAAAATCGCTTCGTCCTCGATTTGATAACGTCCGCGCCCTGCCCATCTCCAAGTCGAACGCCACGGCCATGCATGCGCCGGGGCGTCCTTGAAGCAGAGGTAGGACGGCGATGCAGAAACACTCCAACGGCACTTCCGGAAGCGGCACGGCCGTGCCCGCCAGCGACGCCAACAGGCGCATTCTCCTGTTGACCGGTCTCTCCGCGGCCTCCGCACTGGTTCTGGCCTCGCTTTATCCCCCGCCCCTGCTTCTTGCCGTCTTCTCCAGCTTGTTGCTGCTGATGGCGATGGCCACGGGCTTCACCGCGATCATGCTGGCCCATCGTCCATTGGCGGAGCATCTGAACTTCTGGGACAAGGCGGCGCTGCTGACCTTTGCCGGACTGGCGATCGGCATGTTCGTCGATGCCGAAGCGGTGCGGACGTTCCTGGAGGCGCAGACTCAGGGCGGCGCGGACACCGCGAGCGCCGCTCCAGGAGCCGAAAAGCCTTAGAGCATGTCTCCCGGAAGTGGATCCCGGTTTCGGGAAAAAAGACATGCTTCAACAAAGAGCTAGAGCAATGGTGCGAATCAGAATGATCGCGACAGGCTCTAGTCAAACCAAACCCACTCACAAAGGAGATTGCGCATGTTCGACATTTCCAACGTGATCGATAGAGCCAACGCGTATCTGGAGGGGCAGGATGCCGGCTCGCTCACCGAGCACGGCGACGTCACACAGCTCCTGGACGGCACGGGTCTCGACCCGCAGGACCTGACGGGCCTCCCCTTCGATCAGGCTGCGGACCTGCTGACCCAGGCCGGCATCGATCCCCAGGTCCTGTCCGACCCGCAGGCGGTCGAGATGCTCACCTCGCTGCTCGGTGACAGCGGCCCATAGGCGCCGCGGCAACGGCAAAGCACGGCGCGGATCCGGCAATGGCGGGTCCGCGCCTCCCCGACAATCCGGCGCGCGGCCGGCGCACCGGACCTCTGCAAGCCTCTCCCGAGGACACCCCGATCCCTCACCCCCCTTCGCGCGGCCCGCAGCGCTCCGATGCGCAGCCCCGGCCGCGCGGCCGGTAGTCCACGACCCGGCCGCGGCGATCCAGGCTGACCGTGCAGCAGCGCAGCAACGCCTGCTTGAGCTTGGCGCGACCGCGCTGCACCCGCGACTTCATGCCCGAATGCGACAGGCCGAGCCGCCGCGCCGCCTCCGCCTGGGTCAGGCCCTCGATCTCCGTCAGCATGAGCGCTTCGGCATAGGCGTCCGGCAGAGCTTGGATGAACGGCACCAGGCAGCGTGCGATCTCGGCGGCGGCCCGGTCGGCGTCGGACCCGTCCGGGAGGGCCACGTCCACGGCCTCGGACCCGACCCGCTCCAGCGCCCGCCTCTCCGCCGCGCGCCGGCGGTGATGGTCCGCCACGGCGTTGGCCGCCACGCGCAGAATCCACGCCACCGGGTTCCTGGCCGTCTCGACGCTGTCGCGATGCTGAACGAGCCGAAGCAGGACGTCCCCGACCACGTCGTCGACCCAGATCGGATCCACGCGGCGGCGCACATAGGCGCGCAGCCGCGCTTCGACCCGCGCCCAGGCCTCCTGCGTCAGAGTTGTCCGCTCCAGCATCGCGGATGCAACCTCAGCCAGCTCCGGCAGCATCTCCGGCGTGCAGATCCGCGCAGCAGGCGCCGTCGGGCGCGTTACGCTCGGGCGCCGGATCGTCGTCGGTGATCCGATACCACTCCCAGCGCAAGCCATCGGGCTCCCGCGACCACACCTTGTCCTGCGTCGCGTGGCAGCAGGTGGTGTCGCACTGCACCTCGTCCACGATCCCTGCCGCGGTCAGCCGTTGCAAGGTGTTTTCCACCTCTCCGGGCTCCATGACCTCGACGCCCAGATGGTTGAGCCGTTCCCGGGCGCCGGGGCTCTCGAACAGCACCAGCTTGAGCGGCGGCGCGTCGATGGCGAAGTTCGCATAGCCGGCGCGCCGCTTGTGGGGCGCCGCGCCGAAAAGCTTGGTGTAGTAGGCGACGGCCTCGTCGATGTCGCGCACGTTCAGGGCCAGTTGCAGTCGCATGGATCTCCTCCATTCGGGTTTGCTCTGACCCGTTAGACGGAGGAGCCGCCGAATGGACGCACCTTTTTTCGCAGCTTGCCCCCGGTGCTACGGGGCGACGGCCGCTAGGCCGTTTCGCTCCGCACTCTCAGGTGCCGGCGGACCATGGCCGCGACCACGATCACGGTGGC
>JAKSBI010000702.1 GCA_022361215.1 Hyphomicrobiales bacterium
ATGTGGCCGGGAGCGGTTATGGCGCGACGGCGGTGACGATCGCGTTCTCCGCCTATGTTGCCGGCCTGATGCCGACCCTGTGCCTGCTGGGCGGACTATCGGACCGGATCGGCCGCAAACCGCCGGTCGCCCTGGCTCTCGTCCTCGGGGCTCTCGCAACGGCGCTGCTCGTCCTCTTCCCCATCTGGACCAGCCTGATCGTGGCCCGCTTCCTTCTCGGTATCGGGACCGCTTTGGCGACGACGGCGGGAGCCGCTTACATGACGGAGATATTGGGAGCGGGGCGGACCCGAAGCGCGGCGCTGGCCGTGACGTCGGCAACGTCTCTGGGCTTTGGCGGCGGCGCCCTTGCAACAGGCATCAGCCTGACTTTTCAGGGCCCGACCTTCTTTCCCGTCAGTTTTGCCGCATTGTTCGTGGCGGCACCGATCCTTGCGCTGCTGACACTCGCCTTGCCGCGACTGGACGATCCGAAACCCGTTTCGATGTTGCGGCTCCCCGTGTTTCCGGATGGGACCTGGACTTTCGGTTTCGCCCTTGCGCTGGCTTGGTCATCGACCGGCATGATCATTGCGGTCGTTCCGTTGCAACTGGCCGCGCACGGCCTCGATGAATGGACGGGACCGGTGATCTTCCTAGCGATCTTCATCGGCTTCCTCTGCCAGCCGATCGCAAAGCGAATGTCCGACGAGATGGCGCTCGCCACCGGGATCGTGCTGATCCCACTGGGCTTCGCCATCCTCCTTCTCGGCGCCTGGGTACAGTCGATAGAACTGGTCTTGCTGGGCACCGGCCTTTCCAGCGCATCCAGCTACGGCTTCACCTATCTCGCCGGGCTATCACAGGTTGCTATCCGCGCACCCGATAACCGGGCGCGCGCCACTGCCGGCCTGTTCGTCTATGCCTATGTCGGCTTTTCGCTACCGGTGATCGCGAGCGGTATCCTGGCCGACACGTTTGGACTGATCGAAGCGATGGCCGCCTTCCTGTTTGCCCTCTTCATCGGCTGCGCCAGCGTTCTCGCCTTCCACTACAGCCGCTCCGCGGCCCGCCATCTCCGGTCGACATGATGGAACGGAACGGCCTTGAGTTAACGGGCTTAACAACGCTACTGGTAGTGGCAGAAACCGGTAGCTTTCATAAAGCTGCGAACGCGCTCTCCATCGGCCAATCTGCCGTAAGCACCACGTAAGCAGTTGGGCGGAAATCGCGGCCTGTTTTCGGATAGAGACTTCGATGCGGCATTCAGAAAAATCAATCGAAATCAGTGCCCTATCGTGCTCCGTCGCGCTCTATCGCATGTTTCGGAAAGGTCTTAGTAATGCCTCCGAAGGCAGAGGTCTCAGGTTCGAATCCTGACGGGTGCGCCAATCTTCTTTTTGCATCAACGACCTAATGCTGACGCTCGCGAATGAACAGCCGGCAGCTCAAGGCCTGCCGAAAGGTGCGGTGTTGGCACGCAGCCAGTCTTCAAGCTTGTCGAAGGTGAGAGCCTGGCGTTCATAAAGGTCGACCAGAAAGGTCGACCAGAAAGGTTTCCGTAGCGTCGGCCTCGGCGGTGAGCATCACCCCATTGATGGCCAAGAAGGTATAGGCGGCGGCAAAGGCCATGCGTTTGTTGCCATCTACAAAAGGACGGTATTACGACAGGCTTTCCCAAAAGGCCGCTGCTTCCGCGATGAGATCCGGGTAATAGCCGGTCTGCGGCCGATAGAGAGCCGAGTCAAGCTGACCGGGGTCACGTAGGCCGGAGCTGCCGCCATAGCGTCCGATCTGATCCTCATGAATGGCGAGACTGTCGGCGAGCGTGAGATAATCGGTCACTTCGCCAAAGTCTTATAGAGCGATGCGTATCGGGCGTGGCTGGCCTGATAGGCGCTCATGACGTGAGGGCGCGCTTTGGCGTTGCGGCGCTTTTCGAGGAGGTCGACCAGGGCCTCGGCAACAAGCGCCTGGAACTGCCGTCCCTCTTCCTTGGCGAGCGCGCGCACTTCGCGCAGCAGTTCAGCCGGCGCTTGCGTTGCGAA
>JAKSBI010000598.1 GCA_022361215.1 Hyphomicrobiales bacterium
CCACGCGCGCGGTGTTGAAGGAGGACGAGCGCCGCTTGACGCCGTGCACCGTGTAGCCCTTGTCCAGCAGGAACTCGGCGAGATAGGCGCCGTCCTGGCCGGTTATGCCGGTCACGAGAGCCGTTTTGCTCACTGCATGCTTGCTCCAATGAGACGTCTGAGGGATCCCGATCTCAATGGTCAATTCCAAAAAAGAAGCGCTACCATAATAATGATCAATATAAATTGCTGGAATTTTATAATTTTATATTTTCTCCAAATAATTTCATCATTAAGGGATTTGTATTTGCAATAAAGAAGCGGCAGAGCATACGATCTTTTCCATAAATTGGTATGCCCTCTATCTTGAGCCATCTGGTGAAGGTGGCCATCTCTCCAAACACACCAAATAAAATATATTATGATGAGTGCAATAAATTTTATAACTATAAATTTTACGATATCCATTAGATTCAGCCGTGCGTTATTGGTTTGGCAAACACATGCATTAAAAAGATATTCCAAGCCCTGTTGTATGGGTTTGCACTGACGCGGTCAGTGCTGAAGATGCTGTACATGCACAAGCAGTCTTTGAGAGTCTTCCATTGGCTTCAGGGGTGCGACGGGGAGTGACCGCGGGTCATAAACCGCGCGCTGCCAGGCAGCGGCAGAACTCGGCACCGTCGATCCGGGAAGCGGAAAATGCCTCGATGCGGTGGCTGTTTAGGGGATCGCCTGCGGGCTGGCAAGCCTCATTGCCCGGCGCGGTGCGGCGCTGACCAGGCCGAGCACGGGGAGGGCTTGGCGCCCGGCAGAGACCGTTTTTGAGGCGCCCGATCGAAGGCGGATGCCGGGCCGGCCGAGCGGGAGGTGGATGTGGCTGCGATGCTGAGAGAGCCGTTTGCCAGATCGCCGATATAGGTGCACGTAAGAAGTGGTGGCTGATGCCGGTGTCGTATTGGCTGCTTGGCGGGGTGCCACCCCAAAGGCCGCGTCAGCTCAGTCCTTCAGGACCTCGCGCACGGCATCGCCGACGATGCCCGGAAGGTCTTCGCGGAGCGTCTCGAAGTTACGCTGCGTTTCGCCTTGAAAGTCGATCAGGCTTTGGCGAACGCCTTTGATCTGGTTCACCAGGAAGCCGTACTCGCCCTCCAAGGAGGTGACTTTACGTTCCAGCTCGGTGACGCGCTGTTCCAAGTCCATGACCATATTTTAGGTCCTTTCACTGAACACGACCACCGCTGATTGCAGGGGATCGGCGAGCGGTGAGCACGATTCATCGTCCCATGCTCAAGGCGGAAGCGATCTGCCTCGAGCGCCCTTATCCACCGGGAACACTACTGGAACACGCGCAGATTTCCGGCTTATTATCAATCCTTTAAGGATTGCCTTGCAAAATAGAACAAAGTGTGTACATTCGCCATGAATTGCCACCCTGGCAACGGTGTGAAATAAGGGAGCTGAGCTATGTCGCAATCGGCGCTTCGCCTCGTCGAAGGAGACGAAATGGACAAGGAAAAGGCGCTCACCGCGGCGCTTTCGCAGATCGAGCGTTCCTTCGGGAAGGGCTCGATCATGCGCCTGGGCAAGGACCAGCAGCCGGTCGAGGTCGAAGCGGTCTCGACGGGCTCGATCGGGCTCGATATCGCGCTCGGCATCGGCGGGCTGCCGCGCGGCCGCGTGATCGAGATCTACGGGCCCGAATCCTCCGGCAAGACGACGCTGGCGCTGCACACGGTGGCCGAGGCGCAGAAGGTCGGCGGTGTCTGCGCCTTCGTCGACGCCGAGCATGCCTTCGACCCGGTCTATGGCCGCAAGCTCGGGGTCAATCTCGAGGAGCTTCTGGTCTCCCAGCCCGACACGGGCGAGCAGGCGCTGGAGATCGCCGACACGCTGGTGCGGTCCGGCGCCATCGACGTGCTGGTGATCGACTCCGTGGCGGCGCTGACGCCGCGCGCCGAGCTCGAGGGCGAGATGGGCGATTCGCTGCCCGGCCTGCAGGCGCGGCTGATGAGCCAGGCGCTGCGCAAGCTCACGGGCTCCATCTCCAAGTCCCGCTGCATGGTGGTCTTCATCAACCAGATCCGCATGAAGATCGGCGTCATGTTCGGCAACCCCGAGACCACCACCGGCGGCAACGCGCTCAAGTTCTACTCCTCCGTGCGCCTCGACATCCGCCGCATCGGCCAGATCAAGGAGCGCGACGAGGTCGTGGGTAACCAGACCCGCGTCAAGGTGGTGAAGAACAAGGTGGCGCCGCCCTTCAAGCAGGTCGAGTTCGACATCATGTACGGCGAGGGCATCTCCAAGATGGGCGAGCTGCTGGATCTCGGCGTCAAGGCCGGCATCGTCGAGAAGTCCGGCTCCTGGTTCTCCTGCGATAGCCAGCGCATCGGGCAGGGGCGGGAGAACGCCAAGACGTTCCTGAGAGAGAACCCGGACATGGCCGTGATGATCGAGCGGGCCATCCGGCAGAACGCCGGGCTGATCGCCGAGCAGATCCTGGACGGCGCGCCGGAGGAAGAGGCCGAGGCGGATGGCGTCGATCCCGACGCGCCCGAGGCTAGTAACGTCGAGCCGCTGCCGAGCGCGGCGACGGAGAAGGCGGAGAAGAAGCAGCGCAAGTCCAAGAGCGCCTGAGGTCCATCCGCTGGGCGCGCGTCCTGCCTTTAAACCCATAGAGCATCGACAAGGCCGGACGGTTTACGCATCCGGCCTTTTTGCATTGCGCGCCGTTGCTGGACAGTGCCGGACCGGCTCATTAAAACCGTGCTGTAGGCCAGGACGAGCCTGCGCGGCGGCTGTGGCACGAGTCCCACTCATCGATATTGGCCTGCGAGCGGGCTGCGGCCTGCGCTGCGGGAACATGGAAGAAGACGGCGCCCATGACCGGTGTGAACGAAATCCGTACGGCCTTTCTCGAGTTCTTCGAGAAGAACGGCCACGAGATCGTGGAGTCGGGACCCCTCGTTCCGCACAACGATCCGACCCTGCTCTTCACCAATGCGGGCATGGTGCAGTTCAAGAACGTCTTCACCGGCGCCGAGACGCGGCCTTACAGCCGCGCGGTCACATCGCAGAAATGCGTGCGCGCCGGGGGCAAGCACAACGACCTGGACAATGTGGGCTATACTGCCCGGCATCACACCTTCTTCGAGATGCTCGGGAACTTCTCCTTCGGCGACTACTTCAAGGAGCTGGCCATCGAGCTGGCCTGGACCCTGGTCACCAAGGAGTTCGGGCTGGCGCCCGAAAAGCTCCTGGTGACGGTCTACGCCGAGGACGACCAGGCCTTCGATATCTGGAAGAAGATCACGGGCTTCGCGGACGAGAAGATCCTGCGCATCCCGACCAGCGACAATTTCTGGGCCATGGGCGATACGGGCCCGTGCGGGCCCTGCTCGGAGATTTTCTTCGACCATGGGCCGCACATCCCGGGCGGCCCGCCCGGCAGCCCGGACGAGGACGGCGACCGTTTCATCGAGATCTGGAACCTGGTCTTCATGCAGTACGAGCAGGTGACGCCCGACGAGCGCGTCGAGCTACCGAAGCCCAGCATCGACACAGGCATGGGACTGGAGCGCATGGCCGCGGTCATGCAGGGCACGCACGACAACTACGAGACCGATCTCTTCCAGGCGTTGATCGGCGCCTCGGTTGACGCCACCAACGTGCCGGCGGAAGGCGCGCAAGCCGCGAGCCACCGGGTGATCGCCGATCATTTGAGGGCGTCGAGCTTCCTGATCGCCGACGGCGTGCTGCCCGCCAATGAGGGGCGCGGCTACGTGCTCCGCCGCATCATGCGCCGCGGCATGCGGCATGCCGAGCTGCTGGGCGCGAGCGAGCCGCTGATGCACAAGCTCGTGCCGGTCCTGGTGCGCGAGATGGGCCAGGCCTTTCCGGAGCTGGCGCGGGCCGAGCCGCTGATCGGCGAGACGCTGGAGCTGGAGGAGACGCGCTTCCGCAAGACGCTGGAGCGCGGCCTGCACCTGCTCGACGAGGCCACCGGCGACATGGGCGAGGGCGACGTGCTCGAAGGCGAGGTGGCCTTCAAGCTCTACGACACCTACGGCTTCCCCCTCGACCTGACCGAGGACGCCCTGAAGACGCGAGGCATTCGCGTCGATACCGACGGCTTCGACGCCGCCATGGAGCGCCAGCGCGAGGAGGCGCGCAAGGCCTGGGCCGGCTCCGGCGAGGCCGCCACCGAGGCGGTCTGGTTCGAGCTGCGCGAGGAGCTCGGCGCCAGCGAGTTTCTGGGCTACGGCACCGAGACCGCGGAAGGCGAGGTGCTGGCGCTGGTGGCCGATGGCGCGCGCACCGAGACGCTGGAAGAGGGGCAGGAGGGCTGCCTGATCCTGAACCAGACGCCCTTCTACGGCGAGTCCGGCGGCCAGGTCGGGGACCGGGGCGAGATCGCGACCGCCGATGGCGACCGCTTCGTCGTCTCCAACACCCAGAAGAGGCTCGGCGATCTTTTCGTCCACATGGGCAAGGTGGCGGCCGGCCGCTTCAGTGCGGGCACGCCCGTGCAGCTCGACGTGGACCATGCCCGCCGGACGGCGACGCGCGCCAACCATTCGGCGACCCACCTGCTGCACGAGGCACTTCGGCAGGTGCTGGGCG
>JAKSBI010000298.1 GCA_022361215.1 Hyphomicrobiales bacterium
AAAGTCGTCCCGCTCCTCGACCGCCCGCAGCGTCACGCCCTCGCGCTGGGCGCGCTTGACCTTGTAGCTGGTGTTTTTGCTCATGCCTTTGAGTATACTCTCCGGCGGCTCCCTTAGATCTATGATTTTCGTGAATTTTTTCGCCCTGGCAAAACCCATGACATCGCCGAGGTGGGCACAGTGCATATAGGTGACCGGACGCAGCGCCGCGGCTCTGGACGGCCGTTCGGCGAACCAGATGTAGGTGAACGGGATTCCGAACCGGCTGTTCTCGATTTCGATCATGTGCCGCTACGCTCGCACTTGCACATCTCGTCGTCCCTAGGGCCAGCGCATCGGGACGGCTTTCGAAGGATAGCAGCGGCCACCGCATCCGGGAAGCGCCGCGGCGACCGGGAGCCGCCGGCTCCGCGCCCGGAAAAGGTGAATTGCCTCAAATGTGTTCGCTCGCACGCTCGCACTGCCTTCACATCGCCGCACAGGGTCGTCTATCGTTCGAGACGGAGCGTGACGAAGTCAGGCCCGCCCCACCGGCACGGCCCCTGTGAGGCAGCGTATGAGTAAGACGATCCGCGTCGGTTTGGTTGTCGGCACGCCGCAGATCGCCGGCTGGCAGCGCTTCATCCTGGACAAGATCTCGTCGGACCAGAGGTTCGCATGCCCCCTTGTGATCCAGGTCACGGGGCGCACGGACGCGCGGCGCCGGCACACCGTGTGGACGCTGGCCGACCGGATCGAATGCGAGCTGTCGCGGCTGGCGTTTCACCGGGGCCAGCTTCGCCTCGGCGCCCGCGTCGACGAGAGGACCGACCTGCCGGCGCCATGGACGAGCGCGACCCGGCTGACCGTCGAGGCCCATGCCTCGGACGACGGCGCGTGGCGGCTGTCCGACGCCGACATGGCGGCCATCCGGTCCGAGGACCTGGACGTGCTCGTCGACTTCGGGCCCTTTCCGCCCGCCGGTGATCTTGCGGGCGCGGCCCGCAACGGCCTCTGGCGCTACAGCTACGCGGGCGGGCGGCTCGACCGGGGCGGGCCGCCCGGCTTCTGGGACTTCTACGATCACGAGCCGGTCACCACGGCCACGCTGCAGTGCGTCGAGAACCGCCGGCGCACGGTCATCGCGGAGTGCGCCTACCGCACCTTTCGCTTCTCCTGGAACGAGAACCGCCGGCGCCTGCTGTGGCGGTCCGCTTGGCTGCTGATCGATGCCCTGACGGAGCTTGCGCGCACCGGCCGCAGGCCTGCCGGCCGCGGGCGCCGAAGCAAGCCCCTGGCCATCGGCTCGGGACGCCAGGACACGCTGCCCGGCGGCCTCGACTGCGCCGCCGCCGTCGCCAAGGCGATCTCCCGCCTCCTGGTGGCCACCAAGTACTATCTGGTCTTCGATCCGCAATGGCGCCTCTATGTGCGCGAAGGCACGGCCGAGAACGCCAATATCGCCGAGTTCACGCCCATCGAGGCCGAGCCCGAGACCATGTGGGCCGACCCGTTCCCGATCCGGAAGAACGGCAAGTCCTACATCTTCTTCGAGGAGTATCCGTTCAAGAGCCGAAAGGGCATCGTCTCCTATCTCGAGCTGCCCGAAAAGCTGAACGGATCGGCGGAGCACATTCGGGTGACCGGCCACCCGATCATCGAGACGCCCTATCACCTGTCCTATCCCTTCCTCTTCGAGTTCCGGGACGAGGTCTACATGATCCCCGAGACCTCGGAGAACCGGACCATCGAGCTGTGGGAATGCGACGCCTTCCCGGAAGGCTGGCGCAAGAAGAAGAACCTCTTCGAGGGCATCAGCGCGGCGGATACCACGCTGCTGCACTGGCAGGACCGCTGGTGGATGTTCACCAATATCGACCGCAGCAACTCCGACGACCACACGGCGGAGCTTCATGTCTTCTACGCCGACGACCCGATCGACGGCGCGTGGCAGCCCCATCCCGGGAACCCGGTGGTCTCCGACGCGCGCCGGGCGCGCATGGCGGGCGGCTTCATCGTCACCGAGGACGGGCGCCTGGTGCGCTGCTGCCAGGCCCTCGGCATCTACTACGGCAAGGCCGTCGTGCTCTGCGAAGTGGCGGAGCTGACCGAGACCGCCTATCGGGAGGTCCCGTTCGAGCGGATCGAGCCGAACTGGCAGCCCGGCGTCCGGCGCACCCACCATTTCGCGTCCAGGGACGGCCTCACCGTCGTCGACGGCTGCTGGGACTCCTGGAAGGTGAAGCGGTTTCTGCGGCGGGGTCCGGGGGCGAAAACGTGACGAGGCGTCGTCGCCATGAGTGATGTCGACGTATCGGTGATCTGCGGATCGATGAACCGAGGGGACTGGGTGGCCTCGCTGGAAAGCGTTCTCAACCAGGACTATCCCTCCTACGAGGTCGTGCTGGCGATCGACACGCCGGACCCGGATCGCGAGGGCGTCGCCGCGCTCCAGCAGAGATACGAGCACCTGAAGGTCGTCTTCAACCCGCGCAACCTGGGGCCTGCCGGCGCGCGCAACGCCGCGGCCCGCGCCGCGCGCGGCAGGATCCTGGCCGTTCACGACGACGACGACTATGCGGCGCCGCACCGCCTCTCGCGCATCGTGGCCTACATGGACGCCAACGACGTCGACCTCGTCTGCTCCTACGCCCATTGGCGCTTCGTCTACTCCGATCGCACCATGCTGAAGCGCATGCCGCTGACCGACGAGGGCCTGAAGGCGGCGCTCGAGCGGCGCAACTGCATCGAGCACGCCACCGTCGCCATCAAGGCCGAGCGCTTCCGGGAGCTTGGCGGCTACAACGAGACCTTCCGCTATTCCGAGGACAAGGAGCTCTATCTGAGGGCCATTCGCCGGGGCCTGAAGTTCGGCTGCATCGACGAGCCTCTGGTCGAGATCTTCTTCGGCGAGAGCCGGATCACCACCGGCAAGCGCAAGGTCTTGATGCTGTACTCGCTGGCCGCGTCCCTGCTGCACAACGCCGAGCAGCAGCGCACCGACAGGGTGCCGGCCGTTCTGTTTCGCTTTGCGCTGCGGTTCTTCATGCCAAGTGCGCTCCCGCGGCTGAGGCGCAAGGTGCTGGCGCGGCTCGGGCGCAATGTGTGACATTCTCGTCATCGGCGCGCGCGGCATCCCGAACGTGCAGGGCGGGCTGGAAAAGCACGCCGAGATGCTGTTCCCGCAATTCGCCGACCATGCCTATTCGGTCACCCTGCTCGGCCTGCGCCGTTACGTCAAAAGCGCCAGCTACAAGGGCGTGCGTCTGGTGGGGCTGCCGTCGCTCGGCATCCTGAAGACCGACAAGCTGGTCTACCACGTCATCGCCCTCGCCTATGCCGCGCTGACGCGGCCGAAGCTGGTGCATCTGCAGGGGCTCAACTCGGCGCTCTTTCTGGCGCTCTACCGGCTCTTCGGCCTGAAGGTGGTGTTTCGCTACGGCTCGTCGGACTACGAGTATCCGAAATGGGGCCGCGTCGGCCGCGTCGTGCTTCGGCTGTGCGAGCGCCAGCTGCCGCTCGCCAACCATGTCATCGCCGTCTCGCAGCACTACAAGGACATGCTGGTGCGCAAATACGCCCTCGAGGCCGTGTCCGTGGTTCCCAATGGCGTGGAACGGTTCCCCGAGTCGGACGACCCGGACGGCGTGCTGGCGGGCTACGGCCTGTCGCAGACTCCCTTCGTCCTCGCCGTCGGACGGATCACGCCGGAGAAGGACTACCACACGCTGGCCGGCGCGGCGCGGCGGCTCGGCCGGGACGACGTCGCGCTCGTCATCGCCGGCGGCTCCGGCGACGACGCCTATGCCCGCACCTTCGCCGATATCGAGAGCGATCGCATCAGGCTGATCGGCGAGGTCGCCAGGCCGGCGCTCGCGACGCTCTATCGCCGCGCCCGGCTCTATGTCTGCTCGTCCGTTCACGAGGGCCAGTCGAATGCGGTTCTCGAGGCGCTGGCCTTCGCAAAGCCGATCGTCGCCAGCGACATTCCGGCCAACCGGGAGCTGGCGCTCAACGAGGCCTGCTATTTTCCGCCAGGCGACGCGGAGGCACTCATGCGCCGGGTCGACCGGGCGCTGAAAGAGCCGGAGCGGTTCATCTCGCGCCAGGCGCATCTGGTGGGCTGGGATGACGTTTATCGCATGACCGCGTCCGTCTATCGGTCGGTGGTACCATCGCTGACATGAGCATGCGCATCCCCATCCGCTACATCGTCGCGCAGGCGCCCTGGGCCCTGATCGCGACGCTGTCGGCAGGGCTCGCCAACTACGTCATCGTCATCATCCTGACGAAGTTCTACGACGCCTACGTGGTCGGGCAGTTCAGGCTGCTGCTTTCGGTCGTGGGGCTGCTGGGGCTTTTCTCGTTCCTCGAGACCGGGAACATCCTTCTCAAGGCCGTCGTCGAGAACAAGGGCGGCGTGGCGAAGCCGCTCTTCGTCAACCGCGTCAAATACGCGCTCATCGGCAGCGCCGTCGGCCTCGTCCTGGCGTTCTATTTCTATCGGGACGGCAACGACATCTATATCCCGCTGGCGTTCTCCGCGCTCGTCGTGCCGGTCTTCTTCCCGACCGCGATGTTCGAGTTCATCAATCACGCCCTGAAGAACTTCCGCGGCAACGCCATCATCGACCTGACCAGGTTCGCCTCCGTCACCCTCCTCTTCGCGGCCGGCGGTTTCTTCGGCGTCTACCCGCCGGCGTTGCTCAGCACCTATTTCGTGGTTCTGGCGGGCTTCAACGCCTTTTTCTATGCCCGGCTCGTCGAGAAGCTGAAGCCGTTCGCGACGCGCGCCCCGAAGGAGATCAAGGACAGCGTGCAGCTCAGCCTGAGCAGCGTCTTCGTGAACATCCTGGAGCACGCGGACAAGCTGCTGATCTCGTACGTCTTCGGGCTGAAGGCGCTCGGCCTCTACGCCGTCGGCGTCTCCACCGGGAACCTGGTCCTGTTCATGGCCAAGCCGGCCTTGACCGTGCTGAACCCGCTGCTGGTGGAGGAGCGGTTCAGCGGCAGGATGCTCGCTTACATCTTCGTCGGCACGACCATCGCCGGCGTGATTGCCAGCGTCGCTCTCAAGCCCATCTTCGCCGTCGTCTTCGGCGCCGAATATCTGGAGGCCTACGACCTCTCCAAGGTCATCATCTGGGGCCTCGGCATCTTTTGCGTCAGCGTCCTCGTCTACAACACCTCCGTCTACAACAAGGACAGCCCCGTCCGGGTTCCGGTTCTGAACAACTTCATCTCGCCGGTGATCGTTCTGGTCTATCTGGTTCTGGCGGTGCTCCTGGGCGGCGAATACGCGTTGCTGCTGTGCGCCGCCTCCTATCCGCTGCGCCAGCTCGTGAATGTGGTGATACTGGCGATCATCAGCGGCAGGACCTCGGCCCATGCGCATGTCTGAAGCGGGCGTGCGGGCGCTGGGGCATGTCATCGTCGGCCTGCTCTGGCTGGCGGCGGCCACCGGCGCCGTTGCCGCGCCGCGCGGGCCCGTCGCGTGGCCGGCCTTCCTGCCGGAGAGCGCGTTCCAGCCGGCGGCGCCCGCGCTCCGCCGGCCCGGCTTCCTCGAGACGATCGAGAACGCGGCCGGCTACCCCCTCACCCGGCTCGGCGGATCGAGCCGGGAGATGATCTCGGCCCTGCCGCTGCCGCCTGCCATGCGCCAGGGCCCGGACCACCGGATCCACTGGTACTCGCGCACGAGCGCGACGTCGGCGACCGGGCGCTACGCCATCTCCTGGCTCGAGAGCGGGCTTGCCGCCCTCTGGCGCCTGCAGCCGAAGATGGATTTCGTCGCCTGGCTGACAGTGCCGCGCGGCGCCAGCCCGGGCCAGGTGATCTGGGACAAGCAAGACGACGCGGCGTTCTGGTGGACCCGGTCGAACCGGATCGTGCGGACCCGGTTCGACGCCCGCACCTTCGAGACCCGCCACGAGGTGGTCCACGTCTTCAAGGGATACGCCACCGTCAGCTTCGGCGACGGCGAGGGCGACATCTCCCGCGACGGCGGCAAGGTCGCGCTGCAAGGGCGGCGGCCGGGCAACCCCGAGAGCTGGCTGATCGCCTACGACCTCGCCGCCCGCGCCGTCGCCGGCGAGCGCCGCCTGAGCCGCGACATCGATGCCCTGTCCGTGGACCCGACGGGGGCCTGGCTGGTCTGGACCGACTCGAAGGTGCGACAGCGCTTCTCCGTCCCATGGACCGACATCGACGCCACGCCGTTCACGTTCGAGCGCTCGGGCCGCCATGGGGACTTCGTGGTCGACGCGAAAGGCATCGTCTGGTTCGCCACCACGTCGGGCAAAGGCATTCGGCTCTGGCAGGTCGGCCGCGACAATGAGGAGGGCGTCCTGCACTGGTCCGTGCCCTCCTCCGACGGCCACATCTCGGGGATGGACGGCGCGCCCGGCAAGTTCACCTACACGCGCTACAATGGCGGGCAGATCATCCTCTTCGACACGGCGCGGCCGAACCGGCAGGCGATCCTCGGCTACACCAGGCATTGCGAGCGCGACGAGTTCGGCGCCCCCTACAGCTACGCCCGCGAGCCGCGCGGCAGCGCCGCCATGGACGGCCGCTACCTCATCTTCGCCACGGACTGGTGCACGGCTGGCGGCACACCGTCGAGGCAGCCGGAGATGTACGCGATCGAGCTCTCGCGCGGGCGAAAGGAATAAGAGAGGACCGGGAGCATCGGTCCTCTCCTGTGGATAACGGGGATGAAATCAATCATCCATAGAATGTCTCAAATATTTGAAACAGACTAGCCAAGCAGAACGCTGCCTACGTTCTGTACGTTACCAACCACAGCTCAAGACCCCGCCAGCCTGGGGACCGCTGGCGGGGTCTCTTTGTCTATGCAGCGCGGGACCGGTCGATCGTCCCACCGCTCACCCGAGAGATCGGCGCCATCCCGGCCCACCCCTTCTCCGTCATTCCCGCGAAAGCGGGAATCCATTGGCGGCGGCAGCCAAACGAAGGCCTCGGACGGTGTTGCCGAGGGGTCCAGATATGAACCGATAGTCCCTGCCGCATGGCGATGTGGAATGGAGTCCCGCTTTCGCGCAGTGGTGTCCGGGATTTGAGGGATACCCGTCCCCAACCGCCGTCATTCCGGCGCAGAATCTGTTGTGAATCCTGAGTCTCAACAGGCCCGAGAGCAATGGCGCGAATCAGAATGATCGCGACAGGCTCTAGCTTCCGCTCATCGACATCTCGCGCCAATAGTCGTCCTGGAAGTAGTCGAATGCTGCCGAGGCGATCTTCAGCGGGCCCTCGACGTTGCGCTTCGGCGCCGGCGGCTGCTTCGTGCTGAGGGCTGGAGCCGGCTCCGGCCGCACGGCCACGGGCCGTTTCGGCTTGCGTGTGGGCAGCTCCGGTGCAACGGGCTTGCTCTTGGCCACTGCCGCCGCGCCGAGGTTCGGCTCGGCCGCCGCGACCTGCGGCTCCGGCCCCACGCTCTCAAGCTCGGGACGGACGATGGTCTGCCACTCGCCGATGCTGCCGAACCCGATATCGGTCATCGTTCCGGGCGTGATCTGCAGCCTGCTCGGGCTAAGCGCCGCCACCTTGATCTCGCGGAGCGGCGGCAGGGCCTCGGCCGGCTGGGCCGCCCGCGCCGGGTTGCGCTCGGGCAAGTCCGGCGCGAGCGCTGGCGCTCTCGTGTCGCCCGCGACGATCTGCGCCGGCCCGTGCTTGCTCACCAGCCCGGCATAGACCTGGGAGAGCGAGCGCGCCTTGCCGCCCTCGTAGAAGATCGCCCGGTTGGCCCGGGCCGCCTTCGGGAAATAGCTGTCGGCCGGTGCGTTCGGGCGCTCGCCGGCCAGCTCGATGAAGCGCGCTGCGCCCTTCGCGCCCAGGAAATGGGCCATGTAGAGCTCGCCCTGGGTCGGGTCGCGGCCGAGCTTGGCGGAGACGTAGTCCGCGTTCTGGCGCGTGAAGGCGCCGGCGATCATGGCCGAGATCTCGGGATCGTTGCGCAGCGCCAGGATCTCCTGCCGCTGACTGGCTCTGGGCACGTAGTATTTGCCCGAGTCGGTCTTGAAGATCTTGTCGGCATACTGGCCGAGGCCGAACTGGTGCCCCTCCTCCTTCACGGTCTTCAGCCAGGTGTTCTCGATGAACTGGAAGAGGCCCGAGGCGCTGGAGGTCTTGGCCTTGGCGCTGGTGTTGAAACTGCTCTCGCGGGCCGCTGTTTTCAGCAGATAATTGAAGTCGGTACCGGTCGCCTGACTGGCCCGCTTGATGGCGTCGGCAATCTTGACCGGCGCCTCGATGACTCCTGGAAGAGACATAGCGGTTACAACCCGTTCAAATCCAACGCAACTTCGTTTCCCTCATATGTGGCATCAGGCTAGGCCCCTATGGTAAACGCGCGGTTAAACCTTGTGTTTTTTCAAGGGCCGCGAGGCAGCGGCAGCGAGGGGGAAACGGAAACATGAGCGGACTGTATTACGAGGACTTCGAGCCGGAGCAGACCTTCGAGCATGCCATAAGGCGCACGCTGACGGAGATGGACAACGTCATGTTCAGCGCGCTGACCCACAACCCGCAGCCGCTGCACATCGACCGGCACTTCTGCGAGACCCAGACCGAGTTCGGACAGCCGCTGGTCAACAGCCTGTTCACGCTGGGCCTGATGATCGGCATCTCCGTGAACGACACCACGCTCGGCACCACCATCGCCAATCTCGGCATGACCGAGGTGAAGTTCCCGCACCCGCTCTATCACGGCGACACGGTCAACGTGGTGACCACGGTGCTCTCCAAGCGCGAGAGCAAGTCGCGGCCCGAGGCCGGCCTGGTCGAGTTCCAGCACGAGGCCTTCAACCAGGACGGCACCCTGGTTGCCGTCTGCAAGCGCGCCGCCTTCATGCGCAAGCGGCCGGTGAGGTAAGGTCGGTTGTTTGTGACTGAGCACCGACACCCCACGCCCGTCATTCCCGCGGAAGCGGGAATCCATTTACAGGCGCCACCCGACAAAGATGATCGGTTAGCGCGTGGGCCTATCGTGCTTGATCATTCAAGTCATACGTTCTACCGCCGACGCCAATGGATTCCTGCTTTCGCAGGAATGACGAATGATGTGGGGACACCGTGACTTTGGGTTCCATCGAACGGAAAAGGGACTAGGCCTCAGCTCATGCGCTCCCTCCTCTTCGTCCCGGGCGACAGCGAACGAAAGCTCGAGAAGTCCCTCGGGACGGGCGCCGACGCGCTGATCGTCGACCTGGAGGACTCGGTGGTGCCTTCGGCCAAGGCGGCCGCCCGCGAGACGACGGCGGCGTTCTTCGCGGGCCTCGGCGACCGGGGTGCCCTGCCCCCGCTCTACATCCGCATCAACGACCTGACGTCGGGCTTCACCGAGGCGGACCTGGACGCGGTCGTGCCCCTGGCGCCTCAGGGGCTGATGCTGCCCAAGGTCCGCGGCGGCGGCGACGTGGCCACGGTGGCGGAGCTGGTCGACGGGCGCGAGCGCGCCGCCGGCCTCGCGCCCGGATCGGTGTCCCTGCTCGCCATCGCCACCGAGACGCCGCAGGCCGTGCTACGCATGGCCTCGTTCGAGGGGGCGAGCCCGCGGCTCAAGGGTCTCGCCTGGGGCGGCGAGGATCTGGCCACCGCCGTCGGCGCCTCCACCAATCGCGACGATACCGGCGCCTACACCCCGCCCATGCAGCTCGCCCGCAACCTTTGCCTGATCGCGGCCGCTGCGGCGGATGTGCAGGCCGTCGACAACGTCTTCACGGACTTTCGCGACCCGGAAGGCCTGGAGCGCGAGGCCCGCGAGGCGGCCCGCGACGGCTTCACGGGGAAAATGGCCATCCATCCGAACCAGGTGGAGACCATCAACGCCGTGTTCACGCCGACGGAGGCGGACGTGGCCCATGCGCAAGAGGTGGTCGCCGCGTTCGAGGCCGCGCCCGAGGCCGGCGTGGTCAGCGTCGACGGGCGCATGCTGGACCGCCCGCATCTGGCCATGGCCGAGCGCACGCTGGCGCGCGCCCGGCTCGCCGGACTCATCCCCGCCAGTCGCTGACGATGTCGTCGAGATCGGGCCGCGTGCGCTCCGTCGGCGGCTCCTGCGCCGTGCCCACATAGACGAAGCCGGCCACCCGCTCGTTCTCGGCCAGGCCGAGCGCGGCGCGCACCCGGTCGCTATAGGCGTACCACTCGGTGATCCACTGCGCCGCGTAGCCCGACGCGGCGGCGGCCGTCAGCAGGTTCTGGCAGGCCGCGCCGGCGGAGAGCACCTGCTCCCACTCCGGCACCACCTTCGTATCGCGCACATGGGAGACCACGGCGATCACCACCGGCGCCCGCAGAAAACGCGCCGCCTCGGTCTCGGCGCGGCCCTCGCTCGGGTCCGGGTCCTCCGACCGGTAGGTCTCCTCCAGCACGCGCCCGAAGGCCGCCCGCGCCTCGCCGCGGAAGAGAAGAAAGCGCCAGGGCACCAGCTTCTTGTGGTCCGGCACGCGCGCCGCCGCGGTCAGCATGCGGCCGAGCTCCTCCTCCGAAGGCCCCGGATCGCCCAGCTTGTTGGCGACCACGGAGCGCCGCGTCAGCAGCAGATCGATGGCGCTGTCCGTCATTCTCTCAAGCCTCGCAAGGTTATCGGCGATCTTGCCTATCGCATCGGCCGGAGGCGGACAACGGCGTCAGTCGTCGCAGCTAGCCGGCGAAGGCGGCGTGATAGGCGTCGAGCGCGGGCGCGCCGCCGAGATGCACATAGAGCACCTTGGCCCCCTTATCGAGCTCGCCGGCCTCGGCCATGGCGATCAGGCCGGCCATGGATTTGCCCTCGTAGACCGGGTCCGTGATCATGGCTTCGAGCTCGGCGGCCATGCGGATGGCGGAGATCGTGGTCTCGTCGGGGACGCCGTAGTCGGGGCCGCAGAAGCGCGGCTCGATGACGACGTCCTCGTCCTCGATGGCGCGGTTGAGGCCGATCAGCTCGGCGGTGGCGCGGGCGATCTTGGTCACCGCCGCCCGCGTCATCTCGGCGTTCGCGGCCGTGTCGATGCCGATCAGACGGCGCGGCCGGTCCTGGCCCTTGAAGCCCACCGCCATGCCGGCCTGGGTCGAGCCCGTGCAGGTCGCCGTGACCACCGTGTCGAAGAAGAGGCCCTGCGCCTCCTCCTGGCGCGCCAGCTCGTCGGCGAAGTCGGCGTAGCCGAGCCCGCCGAGCGGATGATCGGAGGCGCCCGCCGGGATGGCATAGGGCGTGCCGCCCTCGCGGCGCACCTCGTCCAGCGCCCGCTCCCAGGTCTCCTTCACGGCGGTCGAGTAGCCCTCGCCCTCGAGCACCGCCTTCGCGCCCATCAGCCGCGACAGCAGGATGTTGCCGACCTTGTCGTAGACCGGGTCCTCCCATTCCGCCCAGTGCTCCTGCACCAGCCGGCACTTCAGGCCGCAGGCGGCGGCAACGGCCGCGACCTGGCGGGTGTGGTTGGACTGCACGCCGCCGATCGAGACGAGCGTGTCGCAGCCCTGCTCGATGGCGTCGGCCACCAGCCATTCGAGCTTGCGCACCTTGTTGCCGCCATAGGCCAGGCCTGAGGAGACATCGTCCCGCTTCGCCCAGACCTCGACGCCCAGGCGCTCCGACAAACGTCCGAGCGGCTGTAGCGGCGAGGGAAAGAAGGCGAGCTTGCGGCGGGGAAAACGGTCATCGAGGTTGAGCATGTGCGGGCCTCGCTGGGGCGGATCGGGACCCGCCAAGAATAGCTGCTAAGGCACCGAACGTGCTCTCGAATCCAGATCAGAATCCCAGTGAAAATTCCGATGATTTAAGCCAAGATCCAGGCTCATTCGATTTTTGGCTATGTTCTTCGAAGAATCGTCCATGGACCCAGCCATCGACCGTATCGACGTCAAGATCCTGCGCGAGCTGCAGGCGGACGCGCGGCTCGCCAATGCCGAGCTTGCACGCCGGGTCGGGCTGAGCCCGGCGGCCTGCCACCGCCGGGTGCAGCGGCTTGTGACCGAGCGCTACATCACCGGCACCCGCGCCAAGGTGGCGCCCGACAAGGTCGGCCGCTCGACCCTGGTGATGGTCGGCGTGGTGCTGGACCGCTCGACGCCGGAGAGCTTCGCCGCCTTCGAGGCGGCCACCCGGGACCTGCCCTTCATCCTGGACTGCCATCTGGTCGCCGGAGACTTCGACTATTTCCTGAAGGTGCGGGTGAAGGACATCGACGACTTCAACCGCCTGCACGGCGAGCGGCTGATCGCGCTGCCCGGCATCCGACAGACGCGTACCTTCTTCGTCATGAAGGAGGTGAAGGACGACGGCCTGCTCGATTTCTGAGTGGACGACTTCGCGGCCGCGCGGCACCGCCTGTGGACCCTGGCCCGATCTGGCGATATCCTCTGGGCGAATCTCGCAGTTCAGGGGGCCATCGGCCTTGGAGTGCGTCGAATGGCTCCAGGCCGTGTTCGGTTTAGCATTCGGGGCACGACGCGGATCGGACCGATTTTAGCGAGGATCGACATTCCGGATGGAGAGACGGGCAGTCGCGGTGCGCGGCGCGTGACGACGGCACCCGGAGAGCATCGATGAGCCAGAGACGTGGAATTCTCGGACGCGTCCTGCGGGCCATGGCGGCGACGGCCATGCTCGCGGCGGCCGGACCGGCCTTCGGCGCGGAGGCCAACAAGACCCAGCCCAACGTGATGCTGATCCTCGATTCCTCGCGCAGCATGTGGGGCCAGATCGACGGCATCAACAAGGTGGTGATCGCCCGCACCGTGGTCGGCCAGATGGCGGAGCGCTATGCCGACAGTCTCAATATCGGTGTGCTCGCCTACGGTCATCGCCAATCGGCCGGTTGCAGCGACGTGGAGGTCGTGCTTCCGCTCGGCAAGCACAAGCCGAAGCGGATTGCGAAGGTCGTCAACGCCATCAAGCCGAAGGGCTCCACGCCCATCGCCGCCTCCCTGACGAAGGCGGCGAGCGCGGCGCGCACCGACAAGCGGCCGGTCCGGTTCGTTCTGATCAGCGACGGCCTGGACAACTGCAAGGGCGACCCCTGCGCCACCGCCGCAAAGCTGAAGTCCAAGGCCAAGGACCTGACGATCGACGTCATCGCCTTCGACCGCAGGAACAAGAAGGCGCTGGAGAAGCTGAGCTGCATAGCCGACAGGTCCGACGGCACCTTCGCCTCGGCGACCAGCGAGAAGGAGCTGCTTGCGGCGCTCGACACGGTGATGGGCGCCGCAGCCGCACCGCCGACGGCCGCCGCCGCGCCGGCGCGCCCGGCCCAGCTCCCCCCGATCGCCGCTGCCCCGAAGCCGATGCCGGCCGCGCCGGAGGCACTGTCCGCCGATCCGATCGTCACCGGAACCGTGCAGCAGAAGACCGCGCAGGCCCCCGCCCCGACGCAATCGAACGCGGCGGCGAAGACCGGGGCCGCAAGGCCCGAAGTGCCGCAGACCCCGCAGTCCACGGCCCCGGTGCCCGTGACGCTGAGCGCGCTCCTCACCGAAACGGGCCCGAAGATCGAGAACGGCCTGGTCTGGCGCATCTTCGAGGCCAAGCCCAACAAGGACGGCAAGTACAAGCTGGTCTCCACCCACCGCGACGCCACGCCGACCGCGGCCCTGCCACCCGGCGACTATCTGGTGAACGCGGCCTACGGGCTCTCCAACCTGACCAGGAAGATCACGGTGCAGGCCGGCCGCTCGCTGGAGGAGAGCTTCTCGCTTAACGCCGGGGGCCTGCGGCTTGGCGCCGTCCTCGCCAATGGCGGCGCCGTGCCGCCGAACGCCGTGCGCTACGACATCTACGCCGACGAGGCCGACCAGTTCGGCAACCGCGAGCGGGTCATGGCCGACGCCAAGCCCGGGCTGATCATCCGCCTCAACGCCGGCGCCTACCACATCGTCTCGGTCTATGGCGACGCCAACGCCAAGGTCCGCGCCGACGTTACGGTCGAGCCCGGCCGGCTGACCGAGGCCACCATCAACCACACCGCCGCCAAGGTCACCTTCAAGCTGGTGCTGCAGCCGGGCGGCGAGGCGCTGGCCGACACCACATGGAGCATCCTCACCCCCGGCGGCGACGTGGTGAAGGAGAGCGCCGGCGCGCTGCCGACCCACATCCTGGCCGCCGGCAGCTACACCGTGCTGGCCCGCTACAACGGCAAGAACTACACCCGCGACTTCGCGCTGGAGGCGGGCGACGTGAAGCAGGTCGAGGTGGTGATCCGCTAAGGCGGGTTCTACCTGACCCGACCGATCCCGCACGCCCGTCATTCCTGCGAAAGCGCAGTGGTGTCCGGGGTTCGAGCGAAGCTTATCCCCAACCGTCGTCATTGCCGGGCTCGACCCGGCAATCCATGCCGTTTCCTCTCGACTTTGCCGAAAGGCCAGTGGAATCGACACGCTCCCAAAATCCCGGACACCACTGCGCTGGAGCTTATGCCCGCGAAAGCGGATACGGGAATGACGGAGGAGAAAGCAGCCCCTAAGCCGCCTTCACCGCGCGCTTCTGCACCAGGTCCGGCGGGGTCGCCTCGTCGAGGAGCGCCTGGATGGCCGCCTCCAGCGGCAGCACCTGCTGCTCCTTCGAGCCGAGCCGGCGCACCGAGACGGTGCGCTCGTCCGCCTCGCGCTTGCCGCAGACCAGCAGCGCCGGGACCTTGGTCACGGAGTGCTCGCGCACCTTGTAGTTGATCTTCTCGTTGCGCAGATCGATGTCGGCGCGCAGGCCCGCGTCGCGGAGCGCCTGGTGCACCTCTTGCGCGTAGGCGTCGGCGTCCGAGACGATGGTGCAGACCATCGCCTGCAACGGCGCCAGCCAGAGCGGCAGGTGGCCCGCATAGTGCTCGATGAGAATGCCGGTAAAGCGCTCGAGCGAACCGAACATGGCCCGGTGCAGCATGACGGGCGTGTACTTCTCGCCGTCCTGGCCGATATAGAAGGCGCCGAGGCGCTCCGGCAGATTGAGATCGACTTGGAGGGTGCCGCACTGCCAGTCGCGGCCGATGGCGTCGCGGAGCACGTATTCGAGCTTCGGCCCGTAGAAGGCGCCTTCGCCCGGATTGAGCTCGTATTCGCAGCCCGCCGCCTCGACCGCCACTTTCAGCGCCGCCTCGGCCTCGTCCCAGACGGCGTCGGAGCCGACGCGCTTCTCCGGCCGGTCGGCATATTTGATGACCACGTCCTCGAAGCCGAAGTCCCGGTAGATCGACAGGATCAGCTCGTTCACCTTCACGCATTCCTCGGTGATCTGCTCGTGGGTGCAGAAGATGTGAGCGTCGTCCTGGGTGAAGTGCCGGACCCGCAGCATGCCGTGCAGCGCGCCGGAGGGCTCGTAACGGTGCACCTTGCCGAACTCGGCGATCTTCACCGGCAGCTCGCGATAGCTCTTCAGGCCGTGCTTGAAGATCTGCACGTGGCCCGGACAGTTCATGGGCTTGCAGCAATAGACGCGCTCGTCCGGCGTCTGGGTGACGAACATGTTCTCGCCGAACTTCTCCCAGTGGCCGGAGCGCTCCCAGAGCGAGCGCTCCATCATGTCGGGGCTGTTCACCTCCACAAAGCCGGCCGCATCCTGGCGGCGCTGCATGTAGCGGATCAGCGACTGGAAGAGCGCCCAGCCCTTGGCATGCCAGAAGACGGAGCCCGGCGCCTCCTCCTGGAAATGGAAGAGGTCCATCTCGCGGCCCAAGCGCCGGTGGTCGCGCTTCTCCGCCTCCTCGAGGCGCGTCAGGTAGGCCTTCAGGTCCTTGTCGCTGGCCCAGGCGGTGCCGTAGATCCGTTGCAGCATGGGATTGTTGGAATCGCCCCGCCAATAGGCGCCGGCAATCTTGGTGAGCTTGAAAGCGTTGCCGATCTTGCCCGTCGACGTCATGTGCGGGCCGCGGCAGAGATCGAGCCAGTCGCCCTGCCGGTAGATGCGCAGGTCCTCGCCCTCGGGGATCGCGTCGATCAGCTCGACCTTGTAGTGCTCGCCCTTGTCCCGGAAGAAGGCCTTGGCCTCGTCCCGGTCCCAGACCTCCTTGGTGAAGGGCCGGTCGCGCTTGACGATCTCGCGCATCTTGGCCTCGATGGCCTCGAGGTCGTCCGGGTGGAAGGGCTCGTCGCGGGCGAAGTCGTAATAGAAGCCGTCCTCGATCACCGGGCCGATGGTGACCTGGGTGCCGGGATAGAGCTCCTGCACGGCCTCGGCCATGACGTGGGCCGCATCGTGCCGGATCAGCTCCAGCGCGGCGGCGTCATCGCGGCGGACGATCTCGACCGCGGCGTCGCCATCGATGG
>JAKSBI010000600.1 GCA_022361215.1 Hyphomicrobiales bacterium
CCGCGCTGTCGCGCACGGCCAGGGCGATATAGGCCAGATCGTATCCGCTCATTCGGCCTCTGCTTCTCCTGCTTCGGCCATCTCGGCCATATCGTTCGGGCGCCGCTGACATATCACCGCTCCTGCGCAGAACGCCAGCGGGCCGATAACGGGCTCGATCAAGCGCCGTTCTCTAGGGCCTGTTGAGAATCAGGATTCACAACAGGCCCCAGAGCGTCTTTGACTTGAGGGGGACTCACTCCCCCTTGTCGTCATTCCCGCGAAAGCGGGACTCCATTCCACATCGCCATGCGGCAGGGACTATCGGTTCATATTTGAACCCCTCGGCAACACCGTCCGAGGCCTTTGCCTGGCTGCCGCCGCCAATGGATTCCCGCTTTCGCGGGAATGACGGGGGGGTGGCGCGTCATGTGGCAGGCCTCTCGGATCCACAACGTGAATCTCAACAGCCCCTAAGACCCTACGACTCCGTCGACGATCTCCTCGGCCGCGCCGAGATAGGCCGCCGGGTTCAGGAGCGCGTCGATCTCCTCGGGGCTCAGATGGTCGCTGACGCGGGGCTCGGCCGACAGCGCGTCGCGGAACGGGGTGTCGCTCTCGAACGCCGCCATGGCGATCTCATAGACGACCTCGTGGGCGGTCTGCTTGCCGATCTTCTCTCCAAGCGCCAGCATGACGCGCTCGGACAGCAGCAACCCGCCCAGCATGTCGGCGTTCGCCCGCATGCGCTCCGGCTGCACGTCCAGCCCCTCCAGGGCCTTGCGCATATGGGCCAGGATGGCGCCGGAATAGATCACCAGCTCAGGCACGGCGGCGAGCTCGATGCGCAAGCAGGCGGCGTCGCGCTCGTGCTCGTGGAAGGAGGCGTCCAGCAGCACCACCTGCTGCGCCCGCACCAGGCGCGACAGGCCGATCACCAGCTCCATGTTCGCCGGGTTGCGCTTGTGCGGCATGGTGCTGCTGCCGACCTTGCCATGATGATGCGGCTCGGCCGCCTCGCCGAACTCGACCCGCTGCAGGTTGAAGACCTCCTTGGCGATCTTGCCGAAGGTGGCGGCGATCAGGGTGAGCAGA
>JAKSBI010000552.1 GCA_022361215.1 Hyphomicrobiales bacterium
CCACAGACCCTAGTTCGAATCCAGACGGCGGATGGCGACCTTCGGCTTCGCTCCCAGAATGCGCGTCAGCATCGCCGTATTGATCTCGATATCGTTGTCGAAAGAGCTGTGGCTGACCGGGATCCTGGCCACGCCGTTGTCCGCCTCCGCCGAGCTGAGAACGTTCAGGGACACCTTCGCGCTCTTCGAGATACTCGCCCAATCCGTCACGTCGGACAGGCTCGCGCCCGCGAACACGTCGTCGTCGTAAGCCGCCTCGAACTGATCCGGCCAGGCCAGGTGCAGCCCCAGCAGCGGCGTCTTGTGCGTGCTCTCGAGGGCCCGGCTGACCAGGTAGAGGATCGACTTGCCGTACAGGCCCTCGTGCCCGACATGGTCGGCCCTCTCGCGCTCGTCGTCGAGCAGGTCGATATGCATGCCGCCGGTTGCGATGACGCCGCGCTCGAAAGCCTTGCCGTATTGCCGGTTGGCGAACGCCACGGTGCAGGCCGGCGCCCAGAGCGTCACGGTCTTTACGGGCGGGCTTGCCGGATCGGCCAAGCGGGCTTGCCGAAAGTCCTCGGCCATATGGCCGAGCCAGATCGACCCGGCGGAGTGGCCCACGAAATGGACGTTGAGATCGCCGTGCTTTTTCAGCAGCGCCCTGACATGCTTGCTGATGCGCCGGATGGTGCCGTCCCCGACCGCGGCGGCCTCGGCGTTCTGCTTGATCTCGGACCACACCGTGCGGCCGACGAGCTGCCGCGCCGCCAGCTCGAAGGTCCGGTCGCGCTTCTCCCGGAAGCTGTCGATCAGGTCGTCGACCAGACCCTTGCTGCGCATGTCCTCCAGCGCGTCCCTGAGATCTGCGAATTGATCCTTGGCAACGTGTAGGAGGCTCTCCAGAAGGCCCGTCTTCCAGACGAAGAACACCGGATGGATGCCGTTCGCGGCAAAGCTCGGCCCCAGCTTCTGAACGTGGCGGATGGCGGCGCGCTCGTCGGTGATGCCGCCATGGGCATAGAAGACCAGATGCCTGCAGCCATCGTCCGCAATGCGCCTGGCGGCCTGCTCGAAGACGATCTCGAGATTGTGGCCGGCATCGGCCGCCTCCGGCAGCCGGCGCAGCAGCCGGCCCTCGTTGCCGCTGACGACCGCATGGCGGTAGGCCAGCGTCTCGCTCCAATCCGCGACTTGCGCGACGCTCGATGTGGCGCTCGCGGACTCCGCCAGCTTGTTGGCCAGGCCGGACTGCACGACGAGCGGCACCTCCGCTTTCGAGCCCGGCATCTCGGATGTGGCCACGGGCGCCCCGATGGCCGCGACCCAGGCGTCGTAACCGTTTCGCACCCAGTCGTCGTAGGGCAGCAGCCCGAAGCCCTTGTAGCCCCAGCCGCCGCCCCAGGAGTTCTGGACG
>JAKSBI010000168.1 GCA_022361215.1 Hyphomicrobiales bacterium
CCCGGCGTCCGGCTCAGGCCACCTTCCCCTGCCGGATCAGGAAGACGTGGTGGCCGTCCCGCTCGGGGAAATGCCGCCATGCCGCGCGACGCGCTTCCTCGGCCGAAACCGAGCCGAGCCCGGTCTCGTAATAGCTGGTTCCGTAGTCCGCCAGCCGCTCCAGTCGTTCGAGGACCTCCCCGTTGTCCGACATCCGCTTGCTGGCGAGAAAGCGCAGCCGGATCTTCCGATGCGTGAGCTGCTTGCTGGTCATGGGCATGGTGCGGATGTCGTCGACCACGTCGAGGATGACATCCCTGACCCGATAGGGGTCTTCCTGCGTCGATGCATTGATGGTGATGCTGGCGCTGTAAGCGTTCGGCTCAAAACCGACCTTCAGGCTATACACCATGCCCATACGCTCGCTCAGCACCTCATGCAGCCGTGTCTTCAAATGCCTGAGCGCCAGCGTCAGGGCGGCCATATCGGGATGGCCGAAGAAAACCCGGGTGTTCCAGCCGAGCTTGATCTGCGAGCGGCCATGCGTAAGCCCCGTCGCCTCCAACGGGCCGATCATGTGCGACTTCGTCAGCAGCGGAACCGGGGGAATGGTCTTTGTCGTGCCCGGCTCCGTGTCGTAGGCGGCCAGATAGTCCTCCGCGATCCAGGCCGCGTTCGACGGCAGGCCGCCCACCAGGAAGAGGTCGACCAGATTGGATCTCCCAAAGCGCTCGTGAAACCTGAAGAGGTCCAATTGGGTCGCCCGACGCGCCGTGGCCATCTCGGCCTCGGGATCGAACGAGACGAGCGGGTGATCGGATCCGTACAAGGCGGCGTTGAACTGTCTCGAATGACGGAACCCTTGCGAGCTGGAATAACCGCTGAGTTCCTCGATGACTCTGCGTCGCTCCTGCTCGATGATCTCGCTTTCCAGACGCGGCGCGAAGATGGCGTGCGACATCAGTTCGAGGAACGACTCGAGCTGGTCGGGGTTGAACTCGGCGAAGAAAGCGAGATTGTTCAGATTCGTGATCGCATTCTCATAAGGGAGTGCGTCGCGGATCTCGTTCGCCCGCTCGTGCGGATGAGGGCCAGCCCCTCCACGGGCAAGTGCGTGCTCAAGCACATGGGCCAAGCCGTCTTCACCGGGCCGCTCGTTGATCTCGCCGTACCGGACCCGGAACTGCGCAAGGATATGCCTGCTGCTATTGGGCGCCAGGTACAGCCGGGCGCCATTCGAGAGCTGGATGCGTTGCCACTCGAACGGGAATTGATCGCCATAGTCGGACGCAGCGGCAGCAACCGGAAGCCCAAGAAGCGCTGTTTGCGCGGCACCGGTCTTAAGCAGACTTCGCCTTGTGAGACGGATCATCTGATGGCCCCCCACCATAATCTCAGCCCCTGAAGCCTCGAATTATATCCAATCAGGACGTCATGGCCATACAGTATGGAATCCGGAGTGCTGCAATCGCTCATCGGCAATATATTGAATGATATCGCACAGCTCGGATCAGAATGCAGTCGCGCGATGCAAATCAGCCGCATGCATGCATTGGAATTCCGAGATGTCTTGTCATACAAATACTGATGGTTCCCATAATGTTCGAGCGTTGTCTGCGGGCGGGCGGTAGCCAAACATCAGAACGAGGCATCTACGATAGGTGATACGAACCCGGTGCCCGGGAATCATGTGCGGCGGGTTATCGGCCCTTGGATCGCTCGCACGTCGATCGTTTACCGAATCAGGGGCACCGGATCGGCTATGTCCAACGCGACAGAACGCATCTGGGCTAACCGGTATCCACTTTCGGGAGACATGCTCTAGGCTCCCCAGACGTCGCGCAGGAAGCGTAGCCAATTCTCGCCCATCACTTTGCGGATGCGCGCCTCGCTCCAGCCGCGCTGTTCCATCGCTGCGGTCAGGTTGGGATAATCGGCGAGCGTGCGCAGACCCTCGGGCATGAGCACGGCGCCGGTACCGGGGCGTGGCGGGATCAGGCGGCGGGCCGAGCCCTTGTCGTGTGAGAGATAGTCGAAGAACGCCCGATCCTGATCCTGTGTGAAATCCGTGCCGATGCCGACGGCGTCCTCGCCCACGAGATCGACCACGTATTCGAGACCCTCGACGCAGTCGTCCAGCGTCGTGTCGTTGCCCTTGGGCAGGAAAAGCGGATAGGTGGCGAACCCGACAAAGCCGCCCTTCTCGACGATCAGCTTCAAGAGATCGTCCGGCTTGTTCCGCGGGTAGTCCTTGAGCGCCATCGGGCAGCAATGAGTGAAGGCGACCGGCTGCCTCGAGTGCTCGATGGCCTCCCGGCTCGTGCGGTCGCCGACATGACTGAGGTCGACCACGATTCCGAGCCGGTTCATCTCATCGATCAGCTCGCGCCCGAAATCCGAGAGACCGCCATCCCGTCCTTCCCAGCAGCCGCTGCCGACCAGGTTCTGCGTGTTGTAGGTGAGCTGCATGACGCCCACCCCAAGCTCCTTGAAAAGCCGCAGATAGCCGATCCGGTCATCGATGCCGGATGTGTTCTGCCAGCCGAGTATGATACCGACCTTCCCCTCCCGCTTGGCGCGGGCGATGTCGTCCGTCGTGTAGACCTGGGTCAGGATATCGCCATGCTCCTCGATCCAGGCCTTGAAGCGGGCGACGTTCGCCATGGTGTCGCTGAAGCCCTCCCAAACGCAGCAGGTGCAGTTGGCGGCCGTCAGCCCGCCACGATGCATATGCTCGAAGACGCTGCGGCTCCAGTTAGAGATCACCAGACCGTCGATCACGATCAGGTCGTCGTGCAGGTCGGACATGCTCTCCCTCTGATCAGACCGGCTCGATCCTGCTGGCCGCGCCGGTCACCACCGCCACGTGGCCGGCGCTCAACGCAGGATGTGCCATCGCCACAATCTCCCGGAAACTAGCCGACGTTCACGTTCCGCCCGCCATCGACGAGCAGGAGAACGCCGGTGATGTATTGCGCCTCGTCGGAGGCCAGGAACAGCGCCGCATTGGCGACGTCCCAGGCCGTGCCCTGGCGCTGGAGCAGGGGCACTCTCTCGTCCCGCTCCCTTCGGATCACGTCCCGCTCCACGCCACGCTCCTTGGCACGGCGCTCGATCGCCATGGGGGTATCCATGTAACCGGGGAGAATGGCGTTGACGCGCACGCCATGGGGCGCGTTCTCGAACGCCATGTGCTGGGTCATGGTGTTCACGGCGCCCTTGCCGGTCTTGTAGGCGAGCGTCGGGCTGGTGCAGGTGGAGGCCGTCGAGGAGACATTGACGATGGCG
>JAKSBI010000016.1 GCA_022361215.1 Hyphomicrobiales bacterium
ACACCCGCGCCATGAGCGTGAACTTTCCCGATGTGCTCATGGTGGAGGGGCTCTACCAGCACAAGCCGGAGCGTCCGTTCATCCCGGGATTCGACGCCTCCGGCGTGATCTCCGCTATCGGCGACGGCGTGGCGCATCTCGACGTCGGCGACCGGGTCCTGACCTCGCGCCACTACGGCGCCTTCTGCACGCGCGTCGTGGCGCCGGCGGATCATGTCTACCGAATGCCCGACACCATGAGCTTCGAGGAGGGCGCCGCCTTCGGCCTCGTCTATCTGACGGCCTACATCTCCATGATGGCCAACGCCAGGGCACGGGCCGGGGAGACCGTGCTGGTGACCGGCGCCTCCGGCGGCGTCGGCCTGGCCATGGTGCAGTTCGGCCGCGCGGAAGGCATGACCATGCTCGGCGGCGTCACCAGCCCGGAGAAGGCGGCCTTGGTCAAGGCGAACGGCGCCGCCCATGCCATCGATCTGGCCGCGGACAATTTGCGCGACGCGGTGCGCGAGCAGGTCTATGCCGTCACGGGCGGCGAGGGCGTCGATCTGGTCATGGATCCGGTCGGCGGCGACGTCTTCGACGCCAGCCTGCGCGCCATCAAGCCGGGCGGCCGTATCGCCGTCGTCGGCTTCGCGTCGGGCCGCATCCCGGAGGTGAAGGCCAACTACCTGCTGGTCAAGCGGCTGAGCGTCATCGGCTCGCCGCTCAGCGCCAGCCGCAAGGACGCCGTGGCGCTGCGTGCCGCCGCCATGGCCCATGTGTTCGAGCACTACGAGCGCGGCAAGCTGAAACCGCATATTTCCGAGACGCTGCCCTTCGACGACTGGCAGGACGCCTTCCGCCGCTTCCGCAACCGCCAGGTCGTCGGCAAGATCGTGCTGACGCCGTGATTGCCCTGCGTCGAGACGACGCAAAGGCTCTTCGGCAACCCAAGACCCGTCATCGCCGGGCTTGACCCGGCGATCCATTCCGTTCCGTTTCGGCTTGGTGGAGAGGCCAGTGGATTGGATGCCCGGATCAAGTCCGGGCATGACAACAATGTAGGCCGCGATGCAGACGGCAGGGGCCCTAGACCCGACCTATGCCGGCCGGCCGCGCATGAGGCGGAGCGGCGTGTAGACCAGCACGGTCTTGCCCTTTTGCGTGATCACCTCGTTGCGCGTGCGCACCAGCCCGCGGTTGCCCTCGCTGGCGGCGCGGGCCTCGATCACCTCGACCTCCACATGGATGGTGTCGCCGACGAAGGTCGGCGCCTTCACGTCCAGCTCCATGTGCAGGAAGGCGAGGCCGGTGCCCTCCATGGTCGGCACCAGCAGGCCCTCGGCGAAGCTGTAGACCAGCGCGCCGGGCACCAGACGGCCCTCGAAGGGCGTCTCGTCGCGCAGATACTCCACATTGGTGAAAAGCTCCTCGCGGAAGCCGCTGACATTGACGAAGGCGGTGAGGTCGGCCTCGGCGATGGTGCGGCCGGCGCTGACGATGCGCCGGCCGGGCGTCATGTCCTGCCAGTACTGGCCCCGGCTGATGCGCTCGGGCTGCGGCTTGGCCTGGTCCACGCTCAGGCCGCCTGCTGCAGGCTCTCGGTGCAGCCGACGATCATGCGCAGCATGCGCCGGGGCTCGGTGTAGTCGTTCACGGCGCAGTGCATGGAGGCGCGATTGTCGAGCCCGAACAGCATGTTGAGCGACCATGTGTGCCGGTAGTGGAAATCCGGGTTGAGCGCGTGCTCGAACAGCTCCCCAAGCAGCTCCTCGCTCTCGCCCTCGCTCACCTCGTTGATCTTCATGACGTAGCCGGGATTGACGAACAGCGCCTTGCGGCCCGTGCGCGGGTGGACGCGCACGACGGGGTGCACGACGTCCGGGTGGGTGGCCTGCTGCTCCGCCGTCAGCGTCGGCGTGCCGCCGCCCGTGTTCCAGCCCCAGCGGTGGGTGGCGGTGAGGTCTTCGATGCGAGCCTTGGTCTTCTCGGAAAGGCTCTCATAGGCCAGGTACATGTTGGCCGCGATGGTGTCGCCGCCCGTGCTCGGGATCTGGGTCGCATAAAGGAAGATCGCGTCGGACGGGTTCTCCTCGTAGCTCAGGTCCGTATGCCAGAAGGCTCCCGCCGGAATCGCCGTCGTGCGGCTCTCCGCCGTGCCCGTATGGCGGGCGATGATCGAGACTTCGTAGGTCTCTGGATGATGGTACTGGTCGAGGACGTGCGGCACCAGCGGCCCGAAGCGCCGGCCCAGGTCGCGTAGCCAGGTGACGTTCTCCTCCAGCTCCGGCACGACGATGGCCAGGTGGTCGAGCATGGCCTGCTCGAGCGTCGCGAAGTCCTCGTCGGTCAAGGGTTTGCCCGAATCGAGCCCCAGCACGCGCGCGCCGAGGGGGCCGTCCAGCGGTTCGATCTTCAGGGTCAAGGGGCTGTCTCCTCGCGAGCACAGGAGTTTGTCGGTTTGGACGCGACTCCAGTTTAGCTTTCCGCCGCGGTCTTTTATAGCCTTAGGGCCTGTGGACACTTACGTTGTGGTGCTGGCGGGTCGCCTTTGACCGCTGGCTAGGCGCGGGAAGCGACGTAGTGCCTTTCCACTTCTAGCTTTTCGCAACGACGTCCAGCGGTCAAAGGCGACCCGTCCCTTCGGGATTTTGCGAGATTGGCCCATCTCCGCGTCACTCGGGCTTGAATATGCAAGGCATGTCCTGCGCCCTCGTTCCTAAAGCTGAGCCAATCTCGCAAAACCAGCATCCACAAGGTAAGTGTCCACAGGC
>JAKSBI010000673.1 GCA_022361215.1 Hyphomicrobiales bacterium
ACTTGGGACAGGATTGGGGACGCGGACATGATGCGGACCATCTTTCGGATAGCCGTCGCCCTGACGGTGCTCGTCGCCGGCGCGTCATCGGCATTTGCGGCCAAGCGCGTGGCGCTGGTCGTCGGCAATGCCGCCTATGAACACACGCGCGCGTTGCGCAATCCTCTCAACGACGCCGACGACATGGCGACAGCGCTCGAGGGGCTGGGCTTCGACGTCACCAAAGGACTGGATCTCACCGAGGATCGGTTCGCCGATACGATCACGCGTTTTTTCGACAAGCTGAAGGGCGCAGAGGTCGCGCTCTTCTTCTACGCCGGGCACGGCGTGCAGTATCAGGGCGCGAACTACCTTGTGCCGGTCGATGCGCGGCTGAAGAACCAGCTTCAGCTCAAGGGCGAGACCGTCTCGCTCGACGATGTCGTGGGGCAGATGGAAGCGTTGTCGCCCATCAACCTGGTGTTCCTGGACGCCTGCCGGAACAATCCTCTGGCCGACGCGTTGCAGCGCAGCCTGCTGGCCAAGGGGCGGAACCTGACCATCGACCGCGGCCTGGCGCGCATCAAGTCGAATGCCAAGGATACGCTGATCACCTTCGCAGCCGCGCCAGGCGCCACCGCATCCGATGGCAAGGGCCGCAACAGCCCCTTTACCGCGGCGCTGCTCAAGCATATCGGCACCGAGAACCTGGAGATCGAGGTGATGCTGAAGCGCGTCACGGCGGATGTGCGCAGGTCCACCGATGCGCGCCAGGAGCCCGAGCGGCTCTCCAAGCTGACGCAGGAGTTCTACTTCAAGACCGTCGCGGGCAAGGGACCGGCGTCTGTCGCCAAGGCCGCTCCGGACAACACGGCCGAGATCGCTTTCTGGAACTCGGTCAAGGACAGCGGCGATATGCGGGAATTGAAGAGCTATCTGACACGCTTCCCGAATGGCGTCTTTGCGGGCCTTGCCCGGGCGCGCGTCGCGAAGTTGGAGCGCGAGATCAAAACGGTGGCTCCGAAGACTGTGGCCAAAGCGCTGGCTGCGGCAGCGCCCGCCGTGCCGCAGACGCCGGAGCGGATCTACCAGTCTGGCGTGGCCCATCTGTACGGCCGGGGCGTCGCGGAGAACCACGCGGCGGCGTTCAAGTTGTTTCGTCGCGCCGCGGCTCTCGGTCATGCGAAGGCGATGTACGCGACCGCGCTTTTCTATCGCGAGGGCGTCGGCGTTGGTCAGGATCTGACCGAGGCTATGGCCTGGCTGCGCAAAGCCGCGGCAGCGGGAGACAAGCGCGCCATTGTCAAGCTGACCGAGGCCTTGCAGCAAAGCGCGTCCGCGCGCGGCGCGGAGCCTGCGGAAGAGGCAGAGATCGTCGAGCCGACCGTTCGGTTCGAGCCGTTCCAGGATTTCCGGCATCGCTTCAAGCGCAAGCGTCGTCGCCATGAAGGTCGCAGCAATGGCGGACAGCGCCGCGCCTCAAACGGCGGCGGTGGGCGCCGCGGGGGTGGTGGGCGTCGCCGCTGAAGCGTCGCCACCGGAGTCATGCTGTAGCCCATCCGTGCAAGTCGGTTGGTGCGGGTGGGCATCATGCTTCGGCGAAGCCCAAATAGCTTGAGACCGACGGGGGTCTTCGAGAACCGCAACCAAGGGCATGGCCCGTGCAGGCCATCCGCGTTAACACTCACCTCCGCGAACAAGAGAGGAGAACACCATGAAGGTGACGGGGGTGGAAACGCTGCATTGCGATGCAGGCTGGCGCAACTATCATTTTGTCAAGCTCAGCACGGACGAGGGCATCGTCGGCTGGAGCGAGTTCGACGAGGGCTTCGGCTCGCCGGGCGTCGGCACGGTGATCGAGCGCTTGGCGGCACGGGTTGTCGGCCAGCCCGTTGGTGCCCATGAGCGTCTTTACGCCGAGCTCTATGGCGCCACGCGACCGGCTGCGGGGGGCGTTGTGGGCGAGGCGCTGGGTGCCATCGAGAACGCGCTGCTGGACGCCAAGGCCAAGGCGCTCGGCGTTCCCTGCTATGAGCTGCTGGGTGGCAAGGTGCGCGATCGCATCCCCGTCTACTGGTCGCACTGCGCGACATGGCGGATCAATCATCCCAACTACTATGCTCCCGCCATCACCGATCTCGACGGCGTCAAAGCCATTGGCAGGGAGGTGAGCGAGAAGGGCTTTCGAGCGCTAAAGACAAACCTGTTTCGCTACGAGAATGGCAAACCAGGCCCCTGGCGGCCGGGCTTCAGCCAACCCTTCTACCCCGAGCTCAACGTCGACAAGCGGCTCCTCGGCGATCTGCGCATGCATTTGGAGGCGCTTCGCGAGGGGGCCGGGCCCGACGTCGAACTGCTGCTCGACCTCAACTTTCACGCCAAGACCGAAGGCTTCCTGAAGATCCTGCGAGCGATCGCCGATCTTGATATGTTCTGGATCGAGATGGACAGCTACAGCCCGGAGGCGCTCGGCTACATCCGCAGGCGGAGCCCGCATCCGATCAGCTCGTGCGAGACCCTCATGGGGCTGCGGGAGTTCCTGCCTTTCTTTCGGGAGCAGGCCATGGATGTGGCCATCATCGACACGATCTGGAACGGTGTCTGGCAGTCCATGAAGATCGCCGCCGTGGCCGAGGCGCACGAGGTCAACGTGGCGCCGCACAACTTTTACGGCCACCTCTGCTCGATGATGAACGCCCATTTCTCCGCTGCCGTGCCCAATCTGCGGATCATGGAGATCGACATCGACCGCCTGCCGTGGGACGACGAATTGTTCACCGAAGTGCCCGTCTTCGAGGACGGTCACCTGATTGTGCCGGACAGGCCGGGCTGGGGCACCGAGCCGAACGAGGACGCAGTCAGGGCGCGACCACCGAAAGGCTAGCGGATCTTCCCTCGGCGTTTTCCCAACCTGGTGTTCGTCCGGGCTATGCCTCGTCGGCTGCCTCTTCTGCCTCGGGCTTCTCGCCAGCTTGGACGATCTTGATCGATCGCTTGCCGTCCTTGTCCACGGCGCGGACCTTGAAGGGCTGGTTCTGGAAGACGGTGGAGGCCAGACGCTCCAGCAGCGCGTTCACGGTCTGGGGCGCGCCGACGGCGTCGATCATCCAAAGGATGTCGCCGCTGCGCCATTCGTCTGGCCTGAGGCGGATGGGTCGGTCAAGGCCCTGGGTCAGCTTCGCGTCGACCTCTTCCGAGACGCTGGCCCAAAGTGCCACACCCACCGGTGCTGCGAAGCCGCCTTCCTTGTTATGCGCTTCTGCCAGGCTGAACTGGTTGTTCAGGAGTGGCGGCACGACCAGCCATTCGAGATCCAAGAGGCTGTAGTGCTTGTAGTGGGGCGAGCGCATAAGCACGCTGACAATCTCGCCGAAGGCCGCGGCCATCAGCTTGCTGCGCATGGCGCGTGCCCGGGCGGCTTCATCGCCTGCCGCCTGGCCGTCGCCATTGGTCGTGGCCGATTCGTTATTTGCCATTGTCGCCTCTCACCTGGTTGGGCGTGCAGAACAGTCGCGCACATTAGACAGATTTCGCGGCGTTGTCGTGGACCTTCGTTGCGGCCGGCCTTGACACGAACACACGCTTTGCTATGGCGCGCATCAGATGTGCAGCGGGAGCGCGATAATGCGTGCATCGGCAAAGACACTGCGCCGCATTGGCGGCTTTCTGGCGGTGTTGGTGGTTTCGGCCCAGAGTGTTGGCACACCCCTGGCTGCGGCCGACTATCGTCAGGCTGTCGAGAAGCGCTTCGTAACCTGGGTCGAGCAACTGCGTGCCGACGCGTTGGCCGCAGGCATCACCAGAGAGACATTCGACGCGGCCATGAA
>JAKSBI010000242.1 GCA_022361215.1 Hyphomicrobiales bacterium
CATCTACTGCCCCTCGGACGGGCGCGCCAACCCGAGCGATCTCTGCGCGGCGCTGATCAAGGGCGCCAAGTCGCGCGGCGTGCGGGTGGTCGAGGACTGTCCGGTAACGGGCTTCGACATCGCCGACGGCCGGGTCCGCGGTGTCCGGACGCCGACCGGGACCATTGCATGCGAGGCGGTGGCGCTCTGCGCCGGGCTGTGGAGCCGGGACGTGGCGGCGCTCGCCGGGCTCGAGGTGCCGGTCCATGCCTGCGAGCACTTCTATCTGCTGACCAAGCCCATCGACGGCATCGAGGGCCACCTGCCGACCCTCGGCGATCACGACAACCACCTCTACATCCGCGACGAGGTGGGCGGCCTGCTCGTCGGCTGCTTCGAGCCCGAGGGCAAGCCCATCGGCACGGACGCGCTGCCGAAGGATTTCGAGTTCGATCTCCTGGACGAGGACTGGGACCATTTCGAGCCGATGATGATGAACGCCATGGCCCGCATCCCGGCGCTGGAGCAGGCGGAGGCGCGCATGCTGCTCAACGGACCGGAGAGCTTCACGCCGGACGGCCATCCGATCGTCGGCGAGGCGGCGGAGCTCGACGGCTTCTATCTGGCCTGCGGCCTGAACTCGGCGGGCGTTGCCTGCGGCGGCGGCGTCGGCAAGGCGCTGGCCGAGTGGATCATCGAGGGCGCGCCCACCATGGACCTTCTGGAGGTCGATGCCTGCCGGTTCCATGCCAGCGAGAACGCGCTGCCGGGGCTCGGCGACCGCGTCGGAGAGGTGCTGGGCCTGCACTACGCCATCGCCTATCCGGGGCTGGAGCACGCCACCGCACGGGACTTGCGCACGACGCCGCTCTATGACCGGCTCGCCGCGGCCGGCGCCCGCTTCGGCCAGCGCTTCGGCGCCGAGCGCGCCCTCTATCTCGGCCCCGAGGGCGAGGCCGACGGCGCGCTCACATTCGGCCGCCCGCCCTGGTTCGACGCGGTTGCGGCCGAGTGCGCCGCCGCGCGCAACGCCGTCGCGCTCTTCGACGAGTCGCTGTTCGGCAAGGTCCTGCTCGAGGGCGCGGACGTCGAGGCCGTTCTGCAGCGGGTCTGCTCGAACGACATGAGCCGCCCGGCGGGTCGGGTGGTCTACACCGCCATGCTGAACGACCGCGGCGGCATCGAGAGCGATCTGACGGCGCTGCGGCTGAACGAGACCTCCTATCTGTTGTACACCAACGCCACGGCGCTTCATCGCGACATGGCCTGGATCCGCCGGCATGTGGCGCGGGGCGAGGACGTCGCCTTCACGAATATGACGGACGATCTCGCCGTTCTGGGCGTCGTGGGGCCGCGCTCCCGCGATCTGCTCGCCGGGCTTTGCGACGCGGATCTCTCGGACGCCGCGTTCCCCTATTTCAGCCACCGCAAGATCGACGTGGCGGGCCGGACGGTGCGGGCCGCACGGCTCTCCTATGCGGGCGAGCTCGGCTGGGAGCTGTCCATCGAGGCCTCGGAGGCGCCCGCGCTCTGCGATGCGCTCATGGAGGCGGGGGAGGGCGCCGATATCCGCTTCGCGGGCGCTTACGCCATGAACGCCTTGCGGATCGAGAAGCAGTATCTCTCCCTCGGCCACGACATGGGTCCCGACACGACGCCGCCCGAAGCCGGCCTGGATTTCATCGTCAAAAGCGAGGGCGCTGCCGACTATGTGGGCCGCGCCGCCATCGCCCGCCAGCGCGAGGCCGGTCTGGCGCAGCGGCTCGTCACGCTGCTGCTCGACGAGACGGATGTCTTCCCCTTCGCCGACGAGCCGATCCTGCGCGACGGGCAGATCGTCGGCCAGGTGACCTCGGCCGCCTTCGGCCATACGCTCGGCCGGCCGGTCGCGCTCGGCTATGTCGGCCTGGAGGCCGGTGAGACGGCCGAGGCCCTCGAGGGGCAGGTCTTCGCCATCGAGGTCGGCGGACGCCGGTGTCAGGCACGGGCGACGCTCGGCGCCGCCTTCGATGCGGGCGGTCTGCGGCTCCGGGGACGCTACGAGCCCGAGGCCGCCTGATGCGCTACTCGTTCGGCTCTCTGCTGCGCAACGCGCTGACCGGGCATCGCCACTGGCCCAAGGTCTGGCGCGAGCCCGAGCCGAAGGCGGCTTACGACGTGGTGATCGTGGGCGGCGGCGGGCATGGGCTGGCGACCGCCTACTACCTCGCCCGCAATCACGGCGTCACCAATGTGGCGGTGCTGGAGCGCGGCTATCTCGGCAACGGCAATATCGGCCGCAACACCACCATCATCCGCTCCAACTATCTGCTGGAGCCCAACATCCAGCTCTACGAGCACTCCCTGAAGCTCTGGGAGGGCCTCTCCCAGGACCTGAACTACAACGCCATGGTCAGCCAGCGGGGCGTGCTGGCGCTGTTTCACAACCCGGGCCAGCGGGACGCGCTCTCACGCCGGGGCAACGCGCTCAGGCTCAACGGCGTCGACGCCGAGCTGCTGGATCGCGAGCAGGTGCGCAAGCTGATCCCGGTCGCGGATTTTTCCGACGCCGCGCGCTTCCCGATCCGCGGCGGCCTGCTTCAGCGCCGGGGCGGCACCGTGCGCCACGACGCGGTCGCCTGGGGCTTCGCGCGGGCCGCGGACC